>NZ_JBLBUC010000008.1:0-71984 GCF_047290665.1 Streptococcus lishijunsis
TAAGGCAAGGGACTTTGACTCCCTCATGCGTTGGTTCGAATCCAGCTACCCCAGTTGTCATCATATAGTATGATGCCGGCGTGGCGGAATTGGCAGACGCGCTGGACTCAAAATCCAGTGTCCTCACGGACGTGCCGGTTCGACCCCGGCCGCCGGTATAGCTTAAAAGTAGTAGATTATTCTACTGCTTTTTTGTAGTTAAAAAACTCCTCAGAGATACCTTGAGGAGTTTACGATAGGAGTAGTGATTATTTATCAGTGAAAAAGAATGGAGGTGTATAGGCGCTTAGTTGTTCAAAGCAGGCTTGGGCTTTTTGGGCATCTTCACAGATGACTAGACAAGTATCATCACCGCATATGGTTGTGATGATTTCATCCATATCTAAAAAATCAAGGATAGAACCAAAAGTTTGAGCGAGTCCAGGTAATGTTTTGAGTACAACTTGGTGTTGTACGGGACGCATCATGACAAGAGCGTCTTCCATGTAGAAGCGCAAGCGATACTCCCAGCGAGATTTACTGATACTATAAATCTCATAATGTGGATCACCGTTATTGATTTTGATGAGGTTGAGCTCTTTCATATCGCGTGAGAGTGTCGCTTGTGTGATCGAAATGCCATTTTGTTGGAGTAATGCTTGTAGTTCTTGTTGGGTTTTAATGTGTTTTTCAGAGACAAGAGATCGTATTAACTTTTGTCTAGCTTCTTTTTTATTCATGATAATACCTCCATAATACTCAGCTTGAGTATAACAAAATTAAGGAAAATTGTAAAACGTTTTCAATTTTTAGGGTTTAATGGTACAATAAAGGTGATTAGGGAACAAGAGAGTATCAAGACTAAATGGAGGGTAAAACTGGGATGATTAGTAGAGAACAGTACTATTATTTACGGCAGTTAGATGATTTCCGTTATTTTTCCATTGATGAATTTGATCATCTTGTTTCTGCTGTGCAATTTAGAAAAGCTAAAAAGAAGCAAATTCTCTTTTATCGTGAAGATAATAGAGACAAGCTCTTTTTATTAGTGTCTGGTTATGTTAAGTTTGAGCAGGCAGACCGTTCGGGGAATTTTTTATATACTGATTTTGTGAAACGTGATTCGATTTTCCCTTGTGGTGATTTGTTTTCTGAGACGACTTATCATTTTTTGGCAGTGGCGATGACGGATATCGAGTATTTTACGATTCCTGTAGATTTGTATGAAAGTTATTCGTTGGGGAATCGGTATCAGATGAAGCATCTCTATACGAATATGTCACGAATTTTAGAATTTCATGAGATTCGTTTGAGAAATATGGTCACTTCCAGTGCTCAAACACGTGTTATCCAATCATTAGCGCTTCTTTTAGTAGAGATGGGAGATGATGAGAAGTTACCATTTACGTTGACAACCATTGATATTGCCAATCTTAGTGGAACAACAAGAGAGACGGTGAGTCGTGTTTTGGGGCAATTAAAGGAAAAAGGCGTTTTATCTTTGTCTCATAAATATTTATGCTATGAAGATAAAGATTATTTTTTACAATATATCACTTAAAATCCAATTTTTTTGGATTTTTTTATTTTATAATTATGAGTGTATTTATATTTTTTAATACTTTTTTCGTTTTTAGCTGCTTTTTATGTAAATATATGTAAAAAAAGGGTAAAAGTGTGATGGATAGCGCTTTCTATTTGTCTTAATGGTCACGTTACCAAAAAGCAAAACGTTTATAATAAAACTGTAAATGAGATAGCTAACTCGCTGGTATGTGAATTCACTTATCGTTAGAAAGGATGACAATCTATGGCTGAAAAACAACCAATCCACGTTTACTCTGAAATTGGTAAGCTAAAAAAAGTAATGCTTCACCGACCAGGTAAGGAAATTGAAAATCTAATGCCTGACTACCTTGAGCGTTTGTTGTTTGATGATATTCCATTTTTGGAAGATGCCCAAAAAGAGCATGATGCTTTTGCTCAAGCGCTTCGTGATGAGGGTGTTGAGGTACTTTATTTAGAGGATTTGGCGGCGGAATCGTTAATCAATCAAGATATTCGTGAACAATTTATTGATGAATATTTGGAAGAAGCCAATATCAAAGGACGTGCTACTAAAGAGGTTATTCGCAATTTGCTGTTGTCTATCGAAGATAATAAAGAGTTGATCGAAAAGACAATGGCAGGTATTCAAAAGGCAGAACTTCCTGAAATTACAGAAGAAAAAGGGTTGACTGACTTGGTTGAATCTGACTATCCTTTTGCAATTGACCCAATGCCTAACTTGTACTTTACTAGAGACCCTTTTGCCACTATTGGTAATGCAGTGTCTCTAAATCATATGTACTCAGAAACACGTAATCGTGAAACGATTTATGGTAAATATATTTTTACCTACCATCCTGAGTATGGTGGAAAAGTACCTATGGTTTATAGTAGGGATGAAACAACACGGATTGAAGGTGGCGATGAGCTAGTCTTATCAAAGGACGTCTTAGCAGTGGGTATTTCTCAACGTACAGATGCTGCGTCTATCGAAAAGCTCCTTATCAATATCTTTAAACGTCGTGTCGGCTTTAAAAAGGTGCTCGCCTTTGAATTTGCCAATAACCGTAAATTTATGCATTTAGATACTGTCTTTACCATGGTTGACTATGATAAGTTTACCATTCACCCTGAGATTGAAGGGGATTTGAAGGTGTACTCTGTCACTTATGATGATGGTAAGCTCCACATTGAAGAAGAGACAGGAGACTTAGCAGAACTTCTAGCTGACAATTTAGGGGTTGATAAGGTTGAGTTGATTCGTTGTGGTGGTGATAATATGGTTGCTGCGGGACGCGAACAATGGAATGATGGTTCTAATACCTTGACCATCGCCCCAGGTGTAATTGTTGTGTATCGACGCAATACCATTACAAATGCTATTTTGGAATCTAAGGGTCTGCGCTTGATTAAAATTGGCGGTAGCGAATTGGTACGCGGTCGTGGTGGACCTCGTTGTATGTCAATGCCGTTTGAGAGAGAAGATCTCTAGAAGTATCAATCGTACAAGGCTATTAAATAGCTAGTGAAAGACAATAGAAAAGAGGATGTTATGTCATCAGTATTTCAAGGAAGAAGTTTTTTAGCAGAAAAAGATTTTACACGAGCAGAGCTAGAATATTTGATTGATTTTTCAGCTCACCTAAAGGATTTGAAAAAACGTCATATTCCGCATCGTTATCTAGAAGGTAAAAATATCGCTCTCCTTTTTGAAAAGACTTCAACACGTACACGTGCGGCGTTTACAACAGCTGCGATAGACTTGGGAGCTCATCCTGAGTATTTAGGGGCAAATGACATTCAGCTTGGTAAAAAAGAATCAACTGAGGATACAGCAAAAGTCTTAGGACGTATGTTTGACGGTATAGAATTCCGTGGTTTTAGCCAACGTATGGTTGAAGAGTTGGCTGAGTTTTCAGGTGTTCCTGTCTGGAATGGTTTGACAGATGAATGGCACCCAACACAAATGTTGGCAGATTTTCTAACAATCAAGGAAAACTTTGGTAAATTAGAAGGATTGACGTTGGTTTACTGCGGTGACGGTCGTAATAATATGGCTAATAGCTTGCTTGTGACAGGCTCTCTCTTGGGTGTCAATGTTCATATCTTTTCACCAAAAGAGCTCTTCCCAGAACAAGATGTTATTAGTTTAGCTGAAAAATACGCTAAAGAAAGTGGCTCTCATATTTTATTGACAGAAGATGCAGATGAAGCTGTTAAAGGTGCTGATGTCCTATATACAGATGTTTGGGTTTCTATGGGGGAAGAAGATAAATTTGAAGAACGTGTGACATTATTGAGACCTTATCAAGTCAATATGGAGTTGGTTAAGAAAGCCAATAATGACAATCTTATCTTCTTACATTGCCTACCAGCCTTTCACGATACCAATACTGTCTATGGTAAAGATATTGCAGAACGCTTTGGTGTGCGTGAGATGGAAGTGACCGATGAGGTCTTTCGTAGCCAGTATGCACGTCAGTTTGACCAAGCAGAAAACCGTATGCACACCATTAAGGCTGTCATGGCAGCAACTTTGGGAAATCTTTTTATTCCAAAAGCTTAAACGAGAAGAACAGGAGGGCTGAGCTAAGTTTGCTTTAGCTTAGTCCTTATTTGTTAGGAGATAAGGTATGGCACAGAGAAAAATTGTTGTGGCTTTGGGTGGCAATGCGATTTTATCGTCAGACCCATCAGCACAAGCCCAAAAAAAGGCTTTAGTAGAGACAGCTAAATACCTTGTAGAATTGATTAAAAATGGAGATGAGCTGATTATTACCCATGGTAATGGACCTCAAGTGGGAAATCTCTTGCTCCAAAATTTAGCAGCGGATTCTGAAAAAAATCCCGCTTTTCCTCTAGACTCTTTAGTAGCGATGACAGAGGGTAGTATTGGTTTTTGGTTGCAAAATGCTCTTGAAAATGAATTGACCAAGGAGCATATCACAAAAGAAGTAGCGTCATTGATTACGCAGGTGCTTGTTGACAAAAATGACCCTGCCTTTGACAATCTTAGTAAGCCCATCGGTCCTTTTTATACCGAAGAAGAGGCTAAACAAGAAGCTCAAAAGACTGGTGCGACTTTCAAAGAAGATGCAGGGCGTGGTTGGCGAAAAGTTGTCGCCTCCCCTAAACCAATCGGTATCAAGGAAATCGGTACTATTAGAACCTTATTAGATTCAGGTGCTGTGGTTATCGCTAATGGTGGCGGAGGCATTCCTGTCATCGAAGAAAATGACGGTACGCTTACAGGTGTTGAGGCTGTTATTGATAAGGACTTTGCGTCTCAGATTTTAGCAGAGTTGGTTGATGCTGATTTATTTATTGTATTGACAGGTGTCGATTATGTGTATATTGACTTTAACAAACCTAGCCAAAGACGTTTAGAGCATGTGACCTTATCAGAGCTTAGAGAGTATATCGCAGACAATCAATTTGCACCAGGTAGTATGTTACCTAAGGTAGAGGCCGCTATGAATTTTGTAGAGCATAAGCCTAGCGCAAAAGCAGTCATTACTTCGCTTGAAAATCTAGGGGCTTTGATTGCATCTGATAGTGGAACCATTATTGAACATCATAAGTAAGTGAGAAAGGGAGGTTTGTGAGGTAAGTGTCACAGACCTCTTTTTAAGTAGGAGATGATACAGGTGTATCACAAATCATAGGAGGTTATTGCTATGGGCAAAACAGCAAAAAAACGGTTTAAAATGCCGACATCCTATACCATCTTGATGCTAATTATTGCTATCATGGCGGTTTTGACATGGATTGTCCCAGCTGGTGAATATCAGGTGGATAAAGCAGGCAACTTAATCACAGGAACGTATCAGCAAGTTAAGCAAAATCCGCAAGGGATATGGGATATCTTGATGGCACCGATTAGGGCGATGCTAGGTCACGGTGCAACGTCAGGAGCGATAGATGTTGCCTTGTTTATTTTAATGGTTGGTGCGTTTTTAGGCGTGGTCAATGAGACTGGTGCGCTTGATGTCGGGATAGCTTCTATTGTGAAGCGTTTTAAAGGGCGTGAAAAAATGCTTATCTACATTTTAATGCCTTTATTTGCCTTAGGGGGCTCTACCTATGGTATGGGCGAGGAAACTATGGCTTTTTATCCCCTTCTTGTGCCTGTCATGATGGCTGTTGGCTTTGATAGTATCACAGGTGTGGCTATTATCTTATTGGGTTCACAAATCGGCTGTCTAGCTTCTACGGTTAATCCTTTTGCAACAGGTGTGGCTTCAGCGGCAGCTGGTGTGAGTATTGCAGATGGTATGATTTGGCGTTTGGTATTTTTTGTCGTCATGCTGGCGCTAGCTATGGTTTTTGTGGGAAATTACGCTGAGAAAGTCAAAAAAGATCCGACCCAATCCTTAGTTTATAAGACGCGTGAAGAAGACATTAAGCATTTTAATGTAGCTGATACGCAAACGCTCACAGCGGATCTCTCTTCAGGTCAAAAACGTGTCCTTTGGGTCTTTGTTTTGACGTTTGTTCTGATGATTTGTAGCTTTATCCCATGGGAAGACTTGGGTGTGACCTTGTTTAGTGATATTAACAACTGGTTGATTCACTTGCCATATCTCGGACAAGTCATCGGGACATCTATGTCTGCGCTAGGGACATGGTATTTCCCAGAAGGAGCAATGCTTTTTGCATTTGCTGGTGTTTTAGTCGGTATCGTCTATCGTATGGACGAGCATCGTTTGGTCAATGCTTTTATGGCAGGAGCAGCTGATTTGCTTAGTGTAGCTTTGATTTGTGCAATTGCGCGTGGTATTCAAGTCATCATGAATGATGGTATGATTACAGCAACTATTCTTCATTGGGGTGAGTTGGGGCTTAAGGGTCTCTCCTCACAAGTCTTTATCGTATTGACTTATCTTTTCTATCTGCCAATGTCATTCTTAATTCCATCTACATCTGGTTTAGCCAGTGCTTCTATGGGTATTATGGCACCTATGGGTGAATTTGTCCATGTGCCAGCAAGCCTGATTATTACGACTTTCCAAGCTGCATCAGGTGTCTTAAATCTGGTAGCTCCAACATCAGGTATCGTTATGGGAGCTCTAGCGCTTGGCCGCATTGAGATTGGTACTTGGTATAAGTTTGTCGGTAAATTTATCGCTTTAGTAGTTGTTGTTAGTATGGCTATTTTAGTCATTGCGACCTTATTTTAGAGGGGGAGGAAGATGACGTTTATTACAGAAAAACAGCAAAAGGATTGTGTTGAGGCACTAGCTCATCTAGTGAGTTTTGCCTCTGTATTGCAAGAGGATGATAGCAAGACTCCCTTTGGTCAGCCGATACAAGATGCGCTTGATTATACCTTAGCATTAGCCAAGTCATTAGGTTTTAGAACTTACTGTGATGATAAAGGTTACTATGGTTATGCTGAGGTCGGTGAGGGAAGCGAGCTTTTGGCGGTACTTTGTCATTTGGATGTTGTACCTGCTGGAGATAGAACAAAATGGCTTAGCAATCCTTTTAAGATGGACATTAGGGATGGAAAAATCTATGGACGTGGCGTCCAAGATGATAAAGGTCCCTCTATGGCAGCTTTATTTGCCATGAAGGCTTTACTGGATAAGGGTGTTGTCCTAGATAAGAGAGTGCGCTTTATCTTTGGAACAGACGAGGAAACCTTGTGGCGTTGCATGAATCGCTATAATCAACGAGAAGAACAAGCTACTATGGGATTTGCTCCTGACTCTGTCTTTCCTCTGACTTATGCTGAAAAAGGGCTTTTGCAAGTCAAGTTACACGGTAAGGGGGATGCTAGTTTATCTTTAGAATGTGGTGATGCTTTTAATGTCGTTCCTGCGAAGGCTCGCTATTCAGGAGAGTTTTTAGAGGAGGTGACTCGTGCTTTAGATGAGCATCATTTTGAGTATGAGAGTCAAGACGACTCAGTCATCATTGTAGGTTTAGCGCAACACTCTAAAGATGCAGCAAAAGGTATCAATGCTATTGTCCGTTTAGCCAAAGTTTTGTCGCCTCTTTATGATTGTCCTGCACTTAGCTTTATCAGTCAGGTGATAGGTGAGGATGCTACTGGAAGGTCGCTTTTTGGTGACTTATCAGATAGAGAATCAGGCGATTTGAGTATCAATGTTGCAGGTCTTACAGTCAATGAGCGTTTATCAGAGATACGTCTTGATATTCGGATTCCAGTCCTAGCTGACAAGGAGGCTCTCGTCCAACAGTTGGTTACAAAAGCAGCAGACTATCAGCTTGATTATGAGGAATATGACTATTTAGCTCCCTTATATGTCCCACGAGATAGCCAATTAGTAGAAACATTGATGGCTGTGTACCGTGAACAGACAGGGGATTTGAGTGCTCCTATTGCTTCTGGTGGTGCTACATTTGCTAGAACCATGCCCAATTGTGTTGCCTTTGGCGCTTGTTTTCCTAATAGCCCGCAGACAGAGCACCAGGAAAATGAGCATATGGCACTAGAGGATTTGTATAAAGCGATGACGATTTACGCTGAAGCGCTCTATCGTTTGGCAGCAAAACACTCAGAATAACGCAAAAAAACAGGACTTTTGTCCTGTTTTTTCTGCTAGGTCTATATAAGTATTGGTGAGGATCTTATTGCTGTTTGGGATATGGTATAATAAAGAGGTAGGAGGGAGATATTGTGTTTAAAAATGTGACAATTAAAGATATTGCTCTTTTAGTCGGTGTGTCAACTGCAACCGTATCTTATTATCTTAACGGTAACTATAAGAAGATGTCAGTAAAAACACGTGAAAAAATAGCACAGGCCATTGCTACGACTGGTTATCAGCCGAGTCAGATAGCCAGAAGCTTAGTAACAAAGGATACTCAGACCATAGGTGTTGTGATTGCAGATATTACGAACCCTTTTATTTCATCTGTGATGAAGGGGATTCATGACACGTGTAAACAATTTGGCTATAGTGTCAACTTTACGAATTCTGATAATGATGTCCAATTGGAGCTAGAAAATCTGAATCGTCTAAGTCAGCAAAATGTATCAGGTATTATTTTGGATTCGGTGGATGCTAATCATCAAATTGTGCATCTTTTAGATAGAGATAAAGTCGTAATGGTTGATAGACAATCAAAGACACTAGAGATTGATACAGTAGTTGCTGATAATTATCAGTCAACACGAAGCTTTTTGCGTTTGATGAAACAAAAAGGTTATAAGCGTATTTATTTTGTATCTTTTCCGATAGAAGGTATCTCAACACGAGAGATTCGCTACCAAGCTTTTTGTGATGAAGTTAGTGATGATGTCAATAGGTTGATTATTTTAGGGCAAGATAATGTGAGACAGCTAGTAGATCATATCATTGAGACGTCACATGAAAAAGTGGCTTTCTTTACAATGAATGGTCCTTCATTATTAACGTTTATGAAATTGATGCATCAGTCAAAATATCATTACCCTACAGATTATGGTCTAGGTTCTTATGAGGATTTAGAGTGGATGGAAGTTTTAAATCCTAATGTATCTTGTATCCAGCAAGACTCTTATCGGATTGGACAACTAGCTGCACAAACCCTATTGGATAAATTAAGTGCAGACACCAAGCAAGCGCCTCAGTTGTTGGAGGTGAAAAGTCATATTATCGAAAGACATTCTTTTTAAGATTGGCAGTGAGTCAATCTTTTAGAAAAGTTAAACGATTCACTCTTTTCAAAAGAAAGCGCTTGCTTTTTGTCAGAGGAAGATGTATAATAAATATATAGAAAAAAAGAAACTTTAGTCGACTTTAAGTTTGTTTTTTTAGACCTTTTTAGTTAAACGTTTAACTCTCTGCGCGATAGAAGGAGGATATATTGGACGTTAGAAAAGTGATTTCAGATACTTTGCCATCCTGCTATGCAGTAGCTAGGTTGACAGACGAGCACCATGATTATTTACTTGTAGCATCTGAAGTGAAGGACTCGTGTTTTGCTTATGATGTGAATGATGATTTTAAAAAACAGATAGTTTGGGATACTGTTGGTGGAACGATGAGTATCGTCCAAATTCCTGGGACGATGGATTTTTTAGCGACACAGCGTTTTTATCCAGGATTTGATGCAAAAGATTGTCAAATAGTATATGGTCAGTTTAAAGATGGGAATTGGATAGTTAAGCCTTTGTGCGACTTTCCTTATTTACATCGTTTTGACTTGATTTTAGATAATAGTGGTGACATTTTATTTGTTGGGTGTACGATTGCCAATTCAAAAGCATATGTTGAGGATTGGTCAGATAGTGGTAAGATTTTTGTGGGTCGTTTTGATACAGTTGACAAAGCGCTAAAAGACATCAGTGAACTACCCTTACGATTGTTAAAAAATCATGGTTACTATGCGGTCAAAGAAGAAGGTTATTCCTTGATTACAGCCGTCGAAGGTGTCGTTAAATTAACCTACCCGTCATTTTCAGATACTGGAGATTGGCGACTGGATATTCTTTTTGCAGAAGAGACGAGCGATATTGTCCAAATTGATCTTAATCAAGATGGGAAAAAGGAAAATATTCTCATTCAAGGTTTTCACGGAGATCGTCTAAGGGTCTTGACAGAAGACTTTAGCACAGAGCTGTATCATCATCCAAAGGAAACGCCGTTTGGGCATGCTATTTGGTCGGGTCAATTACTTGGTCAAAAGGGGGTTGTTTTTGGTTTTCGTTCTGGAGAAGCAGATTTATTGTGGTATCCTGAAAGTAATACCAGTTTTAAGCCGATTATGTTGGATGCTAGCGCTGCGTCAAGTAATGTGTTGGCATTTGAAAAAGAAAAAAGAGCATATGTCTTTTCGGCCAATAATGGCCGTGGTGAAGTAGCACTCTATGAGTTAGGAAAAGGAGAGTAACATAGTGGTAAAAGAGAAAATTTTAGTGACAGGTATTGTACCTAAAGAGGGTTTGGAAGAATTGATGGCAACTTATGATGTCACTTATTCTGAAACCCCATTTTCACGAGAGTATGTTCTTGAACATCTTCATGAATATGATGGGTGGCTTTTGATGGGGCAAAAAGGGGATAAAGAGATGATTGATGCTGGGGAGAACCTTAAAATTATCTCTTTGAATGCAGTTGGTTTTGATCATGTTGATATTGATTATGCTAAAAGTAAAGGGATTGTCGTATCCAATTCACCTCAGGCGGTACGTGTGCCGACAGCCGAGATGACTTTTGCATTATTGTTGGCAGCAACAAAACGTCTTGCTTTTTATGATCAGATTGTTCGTCGTGGTGATTGGATTGATCCAAGTGAAAAGCGTTATCAAGGTTTAGCTTTAGAAGGAGCGACTCTTGGTATTTATGGTATGGGACGCATTGGATCGACTGTTGCAGGTTTTGCTAAAGCATTTGGAATGAAGGTGCTTTATCACGATGTTTATCGTTTACCAGAAGATGTTGAAAAAGAGCTTGATGTGACGTATGTAGATTTTGATGATTTGGTGACACAAGCAGATGTCATTACAATTCATGCGCCATCTCTTCCTTCGACTAAGCATAAATTTAACAAAGATGTTTTCAAGAAAATGAAAAATCGTAGTTATCTGATCAACGCAGCTCGTGGTCCAATTGTATCTGAACTTGATTTGATTGAAGCTTTGCAGACAGGTGAGATTGCTGGAGCAGGTTTGGATGTTTTTGAATTTGAGCCAGAAGTATCTGAACAATTGAGAGCTTTAGATAACGTCATTATGGCCCCTCATGCAGGGACAGGGACAATTGAGGCTCGTCGTCATTTAGCGAAAGAAGCAGCTGATAACATTATTGCCTTTTTCAATGGAGAAGCGCAAAACGTTGTTAATAAATAAGAGCTAAGAAAAGAAAAAGGGAATAGGTGAGCAATATGCTAGAAGCATTGCGTAAATTTTTTGAAGTATTTGGAGCATCGACAGTTGTTCCGATGATGATTTTTATCGTCAGTCTTTTTCTTAAAGTAAATCCTAGGAAAGCCTTCTTCAGTGCCTTGCGCGCTGGAGTTGGTTTGACGGGATTTGGTTGGATTATATCGTCTTTTGCACCTATGGTAACCACTTATATTCAACAAATGGTAAAGACGACAGGTCTGAATTTACCTATTGTAGATATCGGTTGGCAAGCGGGTTCTTTGACAGCCTTTTCATCTGAAATAGGATTATCATTTTTTGTGTTTGGTTTACTCATTGAGCTAGTTTTGTTTTTAGTGGGTATTACACGCGTTTTTGTTCCGTCTAATCTTTGGAATAATTTTGGTTATATGATTTGGGGAACAATGGCTTATGCAGCGACAGGAAACTTTGTTTTATCCTTTGCTTTTATGGTTTTTGTCTTACTCTATTCGTTGATTATGTCAGAAGTTGTCGCAGATAGATGGTCAGATTATTATGGTGTTAAAAATGCGACGATTAACTCAATTCATAACATCGAAACATTGGTTCCAGCTTTGATTCTTGATCCGTTATGGAATCTTTTAGGCGTCAACAAGGTCAAATTGAATCCTGAGTCACTGAAGAAAAAATTAGGTATTTTTGGAGAACCAATGACACTTGGGTTTATTTTGGGATTGATTATTGGTATTTTAGGAAGTTTGAAGCATCTGACTGATGTTGATACTTGGGGTGGTATTTTAACATTTGCGATTGCCTTAGCAGCTGTTATGACTATTTTCCCATTGATTACGGGTGTTTTTGCAAGCGCTTTCTCTCCTTTAGCTGAAGCTGTGGAGCGCAATAAGAAAAAAGAAAGTGAAGCTGAAGAGGCTGGCAATCTGGATAAAAAGCGTTGGTTTATTGCTGTTGATGATGGTGTTGGATTTGGAGAGCCAGCTACGATTATAGCAGGTCTCATCTTAGTACCTATTATGGTGGTTGTCGCCCTACTTCTTCCTGGAAATCAAGCTCTTCCTGTCGTTGACCTTATAGCTATTCCATTTATGATTGAAGCGATGATAGCCGTTTCAAAAGGTAACATTTTAAAGGCGATTTTAAATGGTGTTATTTGGTTTTCTCTAGGTTTATATGCTGCTAGTAGCTTAGGCCCTATCTATACGGATGCTGTGAAACAATTTGGAGCAGCTCTTCCAGCAGGAGTGGCGATGATTATGAGCTTTAATCTTTTAGCACATCCTCTAACAGCTCTTGTATTCTTTGCTTGGATATCAGGAAATCCTTTATGGATAGGAGCTACGATTGTCATTTATCTTATCTTCCTTTTCTTCCTTCGTACTAAGAGGGAGAGCATCTATGCTTATTTGCGTCGTATGGCAGATAAAAACAGTGGTTATGAAGGTAGTTCAGACAAGATTTTTATTGGTGAAGAGTGAGTCACCTAGAAGGATTTAGATTATGAAAAAAATTGATGGACATGCGCATATTGTTAAAGCCGTTGCAGGATTTAATGGAAAAGGACGTCTTAATCCTATCGGAGATGGTTATACTATCTGGGATGATGGGGAATTGATTAAGTTGATTCCAGATGGCTATGGGACAGAAGATTTTAGTGCTGAAGCCTTTCTGACGATCATGGATGAACATCATATTGATAAGGCGGTGATTTTACAAGGTCATCTAAATGGCTATCAAAACTATTATACTTATTTAGCAATGAAACGTTATCCAGAACGGTTCACAGGCGCCTTTTCAGTGGATCCTTATGCTGAAAATGCCATGCAAATTGTACAACGACATGTTGAGCAGCTAGGATTTAGAGCGATTAAGTTTGAGATTAGCCAAGGTGGTGGTATTCATGGTTATCGTACGCACACTCCTTTCAGATTGGATACCGATCCTTATGTGAGCCGTATTTTGAGTTATTTATTAGATTACCCAGGATTTGTAGTAACGACAGATTATGGTAATTTTGATCAGATTAGTCATCAACCAGATGCTATTGCTAATCTTGCACGTCTTTATCCAAGCCTTGATTTTGTAGTGTGTCATCTATCATTTCCGCACGCAGATACCCCAAATCGTTTGAGAGCAGAGCTTGAGATGTGGCAGGCATTTGACAATATCTATACCGATATTTCAGCTATTCAAGATATTGATAGACCAGATGTCTTTCCATTTCCTAAATCGGAGCAAAATATCCGTATTGCCAAAGAAGTGTTGGGAGCTAAACGTTTAATTTGGGGGACAGATTCGCCGTGGTCAGCTACATTTAATACTTACGAAGAATTAGCGACATGGTTAGAACACATTGATGTTTTTAGCCAAGAAGAGTTAGAAGATATTTTCTATCATAATGCTGAACGTGTTTATTTCAAACCAGAGCATATCAAAGCTAATCGTGAAGCAGTTGACCCTGTGACTAAAGATTTGCGACTATTTTAATGAGCAGGAGTGAATGAAGGTGACAAGGTTACCTTTGTTCATTCCTATTTTTATTAGAGGAGATTATGATGTCATATTACATGAGTATTGATTACGGTGGGACAAATACCAAAGTTATTCTTTTTGATGACAAAGGACAGCAGATAGCGGTATCATCTTTTGAGACGTTACGATTGGAAGATAAGACAGGTTATCGTGAGGTGGATTTGTTAGAGACTTGGCAGGCGATTAGTCAAGCGATTAGAAACCTTATGACAGAGTCTAGTATTATACCTAGTGATATTAGAGCGATTGCTTGTATTGGACATGGTAAGGGTCTGTATGTTTTGGATAAGGAAGGTAGAGAATTTTGTAAAGGGATATTATCGACAGATACTAGGGCAAATGATTTGGCAGAGATGTTTGAAAAAGATATTGATAAACTGTGGCCTAAGACACGTCAACATGTTGTAGGTGTGCAAAATCCCGTACTTTTACGATGGCTCAAAGAGAATAAGCCTCAAGACTATGCCCAAATAGGCAGTATTTTATCAGCTAAAGATTATATTCGCTTTAAATTGACTGGAAAAATCAATCAAGAGTACGGAGATGCCTCAGGAAATCATTGGATCAATTTTGAAACAGGTCATTATGATGCTAGTATATTAGACTTTTTTGGTATTGCTGAAATGATAGATTGTCTGCCTCCTTTAGTGGACTATAAAGAGATTGTTGGTGGAGTGAGTCAGGAAACGGCGAGTTTGACGGGGTTAGTAGAAGGGACACCTGTTATTGGTGGCTTGTTTGATATTGATGCTTGTGCAATAGGTTCAGGGGTTTTAGACAGTCAGACGTTTAGTGTCATTGCAGGCACGTGGAACATCAATACTTATCCCAGTTTATATCCTGCTAGTCAAGATAGCGGGCAAATGAATTCTTATTTTCCTGATAGACGTTATCTTATTGAAGGTAGTAGTGCGACATCAGCTGGTAATTTAGACATTATGCTTAAGTTGCTTATGGCTGATGAGATAGAACGCGCTAAGAATAAAGGAAAATCGATCTACGAGGATTTAGAAAGCTTTTTAGAACACACCGATGCTAGCTACAGCAAGCTTATTTTCTTACCGTTTTTATACGGAAGCAATAGTCATGTAGATGCCAAATCGTGTTTTCTTGGTTTGACTGCTAAGACGAGTAAGTCTGAGATGATTCGTGCTGTTTATGAGGGTGTTTGTTTTGCTCATAAACAACATATTGAACAAATGGTTTTAACGGTGTCTAGTAGACCCCATTTAGTGCGTCTGTCAGGAGGAGCAAGCAATTCACCACAATGGTTACAGATGTTTGCAGATAGTTTATCCTTGCCTGTTGAGTGTGTCGAGGCTACGGAGCTTGGTGGATTGGGAGGAGCGATTGCAGCCCATCAAGCAATATATGGCGTTTCATTGGAGGATGCTGTCAGTCAGATGGTTAGAGTCAAGAAACGTTTTGAACCACGATTGAGTCAGAGTGTTCTTTATGAGGAGAAATATGAGGTTTATCAAGCTTTATTAAAGACGTTATGGCCGACTTGGGAGAAAGTACACGGTCTTTTGGCAAGACTAGAGGAGATAGAATGAGGAAAGAAGATATTATTTTAAATACCATAGTGTTTAAAGAAGCGCTAGATAAGGGAATAAAGCAAGTGGATTTACTAGATAGTATAAAGACTTTAGGTCTGAGGCGCGTGGAGATTCGTCGTGAATTTTTAGGCGATATTACAAGTGATTTACTTCTTTTAAAAGCTAAGGCAGATGAGTTAGATGTGGAGTTGTTTTACAGTATCAATGAAGATTTTGTCTTAGACCATAAGATTCATCCTAATCTTCAGCTGTTTTGTCAAGAGGCAGCCTTAATAGGAGCTCCTTTTATAAAGCTTAATGTCGGTGATGCTAGTAGGATTAGCCTCTCAGAATTGGAGGAATGGCATAAGCAATTGGATACAGGCATTGGCATACGTCTTGAAAATAATCAAGATCCTCAGTTTGCTAGTATATCAAATTGTCAATTGATGATGGCTAAGTGTCAAAAAGCTAATCTTCCCATTAGTTTTGTTTTTGATACAGGAAATTGGGCTTGGGTTGGTGAGAATGTCTTTGAAGCTTTGGATGCCTTAAAAGATGTATCAACTTACATACATTGTAAAAACTACCATAAGCAGGAAGATGAGGTAATGTTAACCAGTTTATTTGCTGGGGATTTGGATATGTTAGGATTGATGAATATGTTTTCTGATGTAGAGTATATCGCTTTTGAATACCCTGCATCAGTAGATATCATCAAGAAGGATCTAGAGAAATTTTGTGGAGGTTAAGATGACTTTAGAAGAGCAACGTCAGCATATATTATCAGGAGCTATGTATAATGATTTGACACCAGAACTGATAAAAGCAAGAGAACGAGCAGTCCTTTTGACGAATGACTATAATAACAGTTACGGTCAAGCTAATGATGTGCGTGAGAAGATATTAAAAGAGCTTTTCAATGATGTCGGTGAAGGTACTTATTTTGAACCGCATTTTCGTTGTGAATTTGGCTATAATATCTCTATCGGAAAACGATTTTATGCTAATTTTGATTGTGTGATGTTAGATGGGGCAGAGATTACGATTGGTGACAATGTTTTATTTGGTCCGCGTGTCGGTATTTACACCTCAAATCACGCCATAGATCCACAAGAGCGTAGGTTGGGTGCTTGTTACGCTAAACCTGTTAGGATTGGTGATGATGTTTGGATTGGAGCAGGTGTCCATATCAATCAGGGGGTAACAATCGGCGACAATGTTATTATTGGTTCAGGTAGTGTGGTGACAAAGGATATCCCAAGCAATGTTATTGCAACTGGTGTGCCTTGTCGTGTTATTAGACCCATCACAGATGCCGATAAAAGTGGATATAGAGCTTAGACTAAAGAGGAGTTGGGTTATCTAGACAAGTTATAGTGGGATAAGGTAATTAAGATATAGGTCAGCTAGAGGACTTAGCAATCCCCTCTAGAAGGTGATATGAAGCAGGCGAGAGGATCGTCTGCTTTTTATAGTGATAATTGTCACAATTTTTTCTGAAACATCTTGAAAGTAGCAATGAGATATGTCACTATGAATATATATATATATATTCATTTTGAAAAGAACATAGGAGGAGTGGCCATGAATAAGCGCCAAACAATCTTAGCCGTAAGTTTTGCTACTATGATCTTGGGAGCCAGTAGCCAGACGATTTTTGCCGATGAGACACAAGATGTAGCTGTAAAAGAAGTTGCAACTGTAAAGGAAGTTAGTCAAACAAGCACAAATGATGGTCTTTTGGATACAAATGTACAATCAACAGCTGACATGACTGCAACGTCAACATCAAGCGATAGTGTCGCAGAGCAAGTGCCAGAAACAGCACAAACAGAAGTATCTTCTGCCTCACAAGAGGTGACTGATTCTAAAGTTGAGGCACCAGAAGAAGCAGCTTCTACAGTTACTCCAAGTGCAGATGCTGAGATTGAAGCGGTAAGTACAACTGAGACAGGCGCTAAAGCAGTTACAGAATCCACTCCTTCTGCTGAGTCACTCGATGCTAACGGTCTCAACGAAACAGCCAATAAAATTGCTACTGAAGCAGGATTAGACATCTCCACTCTAACGGCTGATCAAAAAGAAGCTTTGAATGCGATTATTTTAGATAATCAGGCCAATACTGGAACTAAGTTGACTTATAAAAATCTAGAAGATATCGTAGAGACATTTTTAAGTCAAGACGCTAGATATGCCATTCCATATTTTAAAGCTGATACCATTAAAAATATGCCAGCGATGACAACTGTTGATGCTCAGACAATGGAATTAACAGATTTGGATATCTGGGATTCATGGCCAGTACAAGATTTGGATACTAAATTGGTAAGCAATTGGAATGGGTACCAACTGGTAGTTGCTATGGCAGGTGCTCCAAATAAGAACTCAAATCACCTATATTTGCTTTATAATGATTATAAGGACAATAATTTTGCAAACTGGAGAAATGCTGGTCCGATTTTTGGATACTATGCCAATGCTGATGAACAACAGTGGTCAGGCTCTGCTACGGTTAATTCGGATGGAACTATCCAGCTTTATTACACCAAAAATGATACGAGTTATGGAAAATTAAACCATCAACGTCTAGCAACTGCAACACTTAATTTAAAAGTAGTTGATGGCGAAGTGGTTATTGATTCTGTTACAAATGATAGAGAGCTATTTGCAGGTGATGGCTATCATTACCAAACGTATCAGCAGTTTGAATCAACCTTTAACGATGACATCAATAACGATGGTTTTGCAGATAGAGCTGATAACTATACGTTGAGAGACCCACACATTGTCAAAGATGATGATGGTACTCGCTACCTTGTGTTTGAGGCAAATACTGGATTGGAAAACTATCAAGGTTTGCACCAACTTTATGATTTTAAAAATTATGGCGGTGATACAAAGTATAACGTTAAGAACTTTTTATCATTTTTAAATAATAAAGAAAAAACGAAAATAGGAGCATGGGCAAACGGTGCTATTGGGATTGTTCGATTAGTAGGTAGTGAGAAAGTACCGATTGTAGCTGAAGCTTACACGCCACTTGTAACCACTCATTTGGTGACAGACGAGGTTGAAAGACCAAGTGTGGTAAAAGTGGGTAATCGCTATTATTTATTTACAGCATCACGTATTAGTAAATCATCAGATACAGAAGGAACTATTAAAGTTCGTAAAGATGTTGGTGATGATGTTGTTATGCTAGGATTTGTATCAGATAGTCTTAGAGGTCCTTACAAACCGCTTAATAATTCTAGTGTTGTTTTAACAGCTTCTGTACCAGCTGACTGGCGTACAGCAACATACTCTTATTATGCAGTGCCTGTCGAAGGGTCTGATGATACTATATTAGTGACAGCTTATATGACTAATAGAGGTGAGATTGCTGGTGTTGGTAATAATTCGACTTGGGCACCAAGCTTCTTGGTTCAATTATCTCCTGATGGGACATCACATATCTTAGCAGCGATGACAGAACAAGGAGATTGGATTTGGGATGATAGTAGTAATACCTTACATCATGTCGGTACTTTAGAGAATTCTCATTTGCCAGGGGAAGATTATGAAGTTGATTGGGAAAGATTGGGTAGCTATGGTGGTTATAATTTGAAACCGCATCAACCATTGACACCACACAAACCAGTGACTCCGAATACGCCAGTGACACCTGTCACACCTGTTGACCCACAAGATCCAACAGTACCTACGACACCAACAACTCCTGAAGATCCTGCTAAGCCAGAAGATCCAATGACACCTGTGATTAACAAGGAAGTTCCTGTTGTATCTGCTGGGATGGCTCTACCAAATACAGGTTCGAAAGAGATGAATATTATGAGTGGCTTGATGATGGTATTGACGTCCATGAGTGCTCTCTTGTATCACAGAAAACGCAAACATTAATAAAAAATAGGGCTAAATCTAGCCTTATTTTTTATGTATGAGAAGTCCTTGCGGCAGAGATAGGTTCGTGATATAATTAACTGGTTAAGAAAAGGAGGTTCTCTATGGAAATCAATGCACAAATTGACCAACTCATCAACCAAATTGTGATGCGGGCTGAAAATCAGCATGAGTTTTTATTGGGGGCCTGTCAGAGCGGTCTTTCTTTGACCAACACGCAGGAGCATATTTTGATGTTGCTGTTAGATAATGGGCAACTGAGTAATTCGAATTTGGCTAAGAGCTTGTCTGTTAGTCAAGCAGCAGTCACTAAGGCGGTAAAGCCTTTGTTAAAGCAGGAGCTTGTGCGTTCAGTAAAAGGGAAGCACGATGGGCGCTTGGTTCTTTTAGAGTTGACAAAAGCAGGCGCTCCGATTGCTAAGGAGCATAAGCATCATCATGAGTTGACTTTGGCAGTATATGATCATGTGCTGAGTGATTTTTCAGCTCAAGAACAAGACGTCATTGTGCGCTTTATCAAGCGAGTATCAGAGGCGATAAAGGAGTAAGTATGCGCTACATTACAGTAGAAGATTTGAGTTTTCAATATGATAGCGAACCTGTTTTAGAAGGGGTCAATTATCATCTTGATAGTGGCGAATTTGTGACCTTGACTGGGGAAAATGGTGCTGCTAAGTCCACCTTAATCAAGGCAACGCTAGGCATTTTAAAGCCTAAGCTAGGGCAGGTGACTATCAGTGATGTCAATAAAGACGGCAAAAAATTACGCTTGGCCTATTTACCACAGCAGATTGCTAGCTTTAATGCTGGTTTTCCATCGACTGTCTATGAATTTGTTCGTTCAGGACGTTATCCTCGTAATGGCTGGTTTCGTAGGTTAGATAGTCATGATGAAAAGCACGTCCAGATAAGCTTAGAGTCGGTAGGCATGTGGGATTATCGCCATCGTCGTATAGGAAGTCTATCTGGTGGTCAAAAACAGCGAGCGGTGATTGCCAGGATGTTTGCCTCAGATCCTGATATTTTTGTCTTGGATGAGCCGACAACAGGTATGGATAGTCGAACGACAGAGACTTTTTACGAACTGATGCACCATAGTGCTCATAAGCACGGTAAATCAGTTTTAATGATTACTCACGATCCAGAAGGGGTGAGTCGATTTGTTGATCGTAATATTCATCTGGTGCGTGATAATAGTCTGCCTTGGCGTTGTTTTAATGTCCATGAGGCTGATGAAAGTGAGGAAGTCTAATGTTAGAACTGTTATCCTTTGGGTTTATGCAGCGTGCGCTTCTAGCGGCTATTTGCATTAGTATTTTTGCACCTATTTTGGGGATTTTTTTGATACTGCGTAGGCAAAGTTTGATGAGCGATACGTTGAGCCATGTGTCTCTAGCGGGTGTTGCTTTTGGTCTTCTTTTAGGCGTTTCAACGACTTGGTCAACCTTGGTCGTCGTGGTTCTTGCAGCTGTTTTATTAGAGTATTTGCGGACAGTCTATAAACACTATATGGAGATTGCAACGGCGATTATCATGTCGTTTGGCTTGGCGATTGCTTTGATTGTCATGAGTAAGGCTGATGGTGGTAGTGTGAGCTTAGAGCAGTATCTTTTTGGTTCCATTATTACGATTAGTTTGGAACAGGTGATTTTTCTAGCTATCATGGCGATTTTGATAGTTTGTTTGACTTTTTTATTTATCCGTCCTATGTATGTTTTGACCTTTGATGAGGATACTGCCTTTGTAGATGGCCTTCCTGTCAAGCTCATGTCTATTTTATTTAATGTCGTGACAGGTGTTGCGATTGCACTGACTATCCCTTCAGCAGGGGCGCTTTTGGTATCGACCATTATGGTCTTGCCAGCCAGTATTGCTATGCGATTGGGTCGCAATTTTACCTCTGTTGTCTGGTTGGGAATGCTGATAGGCTTCATCGGTATGGTATCTGGTTTGTTTATCTCGTATTATTGGGAGACACCAGCGAGTGCCACGATTACTTTGATTTTTATTAGTCTGTTTGCCTTAGTTGGCTTTATCGGGCGCTTTTTAAAGGCATGAAAAAAGAACCCCTAGGGGTTCTTTTTATCTTTGTAGAGGCTGACGAGCTTGTGATTTTAGGGAGTGCCTAAAGGAAATGATAGGGTTGATAATATAGAAATAAAAGGCGATTTGTGGGTTGATAAAGGATAGGGCAAGGATGACAAGGCTCAGTAAAAAGGTACCCAGGAGCCTACGATAATTCATGCGGTTGATGAGTTGTTTGGTATAAGTCGTGTCTTGAAAGCGCAGGCTTGAGATAAGATAGCCGATAAGCCAATGGAAAAAATTGGTTATCAAAACAGCTATACCGTAGCTCAAAACGGCTATGGTTGTCACATCTTCCATCATCCAACGCGCAAAGATAGGAAGCAATGCCAGTCCAGCCATAAAGCCAAACTGAGAAATGACGATAGCAGGTGTTATAGTTTTGACTTGATTAAATTGCTTGTGATTGTCCCACCATTTATCAAGGACAATGAAAAAGGTTGTCAAAAAGATGAAAATACTAAAGAGAAAGTCATGAAAACGACTAACTTCCGTAGGCAGTGGTATCTCTAGCAGCATAACTGTTGCGATAATGGCAATGATAGCATCAGAAAAGACTTCGGTGTGCTCTTTGAGCCGCTTGCTATTATCTATCTCTTGCTCTTCAATCAAGCGTTTTCTTACCTCAAGTGATTCCTCATCTGATAGCCCTTCAAGCTCTGGATAGAGTTGGGAAAATTCTTCTTGAATGTGATTAAAAAACGGTTCTAATTCTTGTTTGCGACGTTCTTTTTTAGATTGTCTCATAATCCTCTCCTAAATAATCTTCCTTTCGATAGAAAAGAGCGAGTAATTTCGCTCTTTTAGTATTAGTAGTGTAGGACGAAGTATTTTTTCTTCCCACGACGAATAACGGTAAGCTGACCTTCGATTTTATCTTGCTCTGATAAGGTGTAATCTAGGTCTGTGATACGCTCGCCGTTGATGTAGATGGCACCGTTTGTGACATCTTCTCTAGCTTGGCGTTTGGAGTTGACAATCTTAGCACTTACTAAGATATCAACGATGTTTAGGCTATCCTCATCTTGAACGGCGTAATTAGGGACATTTTTGAGTCCTTGTTTAAGTTCAGCAACAGAGAGGGCCTTGATATTTCCTGTAAAGAGTTGCTCAGTGATATTGACAGCTTCTTGATAAGCATCTTTGCCATGGACCAAGGTCACTACCTCACGAGCCAAGGTCTTTTGGGCTAGACGTTCATGTGGTGCTGCTTCAAATTGAACACGAATCGCTTCGATATCTTCTAAAGATAAGAAGGTGAAAATCTTGAGGAAACGTATAGCATCCTCATCCATAACATTGAGCCAAAATTGGTACATCTCGTAAGGAGACGTCTTTGTAGCATCAAGCCAGACGGCATTACCTTCTGATTTACCAAATTTTTTACCTGTCGCATCGGTGATAAGCGGCACGGTCATGACGTGTCCAATCTTATCTGCTTTACGGCGCAACAACTCAGTACCTGCTGTCATGTTGCCCCATTGGTCGCTACCGCCGATTTGTAGAGTCACATTGTATTTGTCATTTAATTCGTAAAAGTCATAGCCCTGCATGATTTGGTAGGCAAACTCTGTGTAGGAAATTCCTGTCTCGATACGTTTTTTGACAGACTCTTTACTCATCATGTAGTTGACGGTGAAGTACTTACCGACATCACGGAGAAAGTCAATGAAACTCACGCTAGCAAACCAATCGTAGTTGTTGACCATGACAGCTTTATTGTCACCGTCATCAAAATTTAAAAAGCGTGAGAGTTGGTTTTGGATTTTGCTAACCCAACCATAGACAGTTTCCTTGGTTTGTAGGCTACGTTCGGCATCTTTAAAAGATGGGTCACCAATCAAACCAGTTGCACCTCCAACAAGAGCGTAAGGTTTGTGTCCTGCCAATTGTAAGCGGCGGCTTGTCAAGATAGCGACTAAGTGCCCTAGATGTAAGCTATCAGCCGTAGGATCATAGCCTGTATAATAAGAAACCTGTCCACTTTCTAGCGCCTTGCGTAGGGCATCTTCATCGGTCGTCTGAAAGACAAGTCCACGTTCCTTTAGCTCATCAAAAATGTGCATGGTTCTCTCCTTTGAAAAATATAATCAAGTATCATTGTATCATATTTTGACTAAAAAGGGCGAAAATTCCTGAAAAAAGCCTTCAAGCTTATGCTATAATGAAGTAACGGAGGAGAAAGGAATACTATGACAAAAAAAGTTGAAATGAGTGAGCTCTTTTTTGATCTTGTTTTTGTGTATGCGATTTCTAAGATGACAGCGCTTATTCATCATTTACATGAGGGTATTATCCCTTTATCTGCTCTTATCGCTTTTATGCTTTGCTTAATTGTGGTTATCAATACGTGGATGTATCAGACGGTCTTTACCAATCGTTATGGTAAAAATAGCATCTGGGATCATTTGTTTCTGCAGGCAGAGATGATAGCAGTGCTCTTTTTATCCAATAACTTTTCACTAGAAGGTGCAGAAGCACTTTTTCGCCCCTTTTCGGTGGTTGTAGGTGTGATATCCTTGTTGATTTTAGGTCAGTATCTCAGGCAAGTTTTTCGATGTGAGGATGACCTCTATATCTCGCTTGCGAAATCTTACGTTAAGATTTTAGCTATTCGGACAGGGCTTGTGTTTTTAGGTGTTTTTCTACCTTACCAGGTGGGTATTTATGTCGTTAGTGCTGGTATTTTGTTAGGCATGTTGTTGCCAATTTCGTTAGAGAAAAAGATGCAAAAGACGCCCGTCATTGTCCCTCATTTGCTTGAGCGTCTATCTTTATTAGTGATTATCACTTTTGGAGAGATGTTGATTGGGATTGCGCCTTACTTTAGTGTGGAGACCTTATCTGTGACGTCTGTATTGGTCTTTATATTGGTTTTGTGTTTGTTTTTCTTTTATGTGATGACATTTGAGCGTTTTGTCAATCATCATGCTGAGCAGGAGACAGGGGTTAGTATGATTTATCTCTATTATCCAATGTTTATTGGACTGAGCTTTGTGACGGTATCGCTATCTGTCTTTGAAAGTGACGTTAATCGTCTCTTTTGGGTAGTGTTTTGCTATTTGGGGCTATATCTCTTTTATAGTGGTTTACTCGCTCAAAGACACTACAATCATGACCGTTTGGTGTACTCGAAAAACTATCTTCTTAAACAAGCTGTGATTTTTGGAGTTGGGCTATGCCTTAGTCTCTTTCTCAGGGAAAATGCAGAGCTGGTCTTACTGCTGACCACAGCCATGACAGGGATTATCTTACTAAACCATTATCTTTTTTATCAGAAACAAGTCAACAGCCCAAAAAGCTGAGGTTGACTTTTGAAGTTCGTATCGTCATTTTAGAGGAGCTAGAGGGCATTTGCCTTAGCATTTTTTAAAAGTGAGGAGACGAGCTTTTTTAATTTGTCAAGAGAGCTGACTAGACAATAGGCAAGCACCGTTAAATTTGGTATAATGTAAAATGAGGTATTTTTGATGTTTAAGAAATCAAACAAAAACAGAAAATCTGATAAAAAAGGTACTCAGACGTTTAGTCTATCTGAGATTGGCGCGATTTTGTTGCGAACGCTAAAGTTGCTCTCAGACTTTGTCTATATCATTATCATCCTGATGGTTATGCTTGGCGGAGGGATGGCAGTGGGTTATCTGGCTAGCCAGATTGATAGCGTCACAGTGCCAGATGAAGCAACACTGGTCAAGGATGTAACCTCTGTCTCTCAAGTGTCACAAATGACGTATTCAGACAAATCATTGATTTCAGATATTGATTCGGATTTGTTGCGTACGCCTGTTGAGAGCAGTGCTATTTCAGACAATGTCAAAAAAGCCATTATTGCAACTGAGGATGAAAATTTTGAGGTGCATCATGGTGTGGTGCCAAAGGCCGTCTTTCGTGCGGCGGTCGGCTCACTTTTAGGTTTGGGGGAGTCTAGTGGTGGCTCGACCTTGACGCAGCAATTGCTCAAGCAGCAAGTCTTGGGAGATGACCCTTCATTTAAGCGGAAATCACGTGAGATTATCTATGCTCTATCGCTTGAGCGTTATATGAACAAAGATGATATTCTCACCGCTTATCTCAATGTGTCTCCTTTTGGGCGTAATAATAAGGGACAAAATATTGCAGGTGTTGAAGCAGCTGCTCAGGGTATTTTTGGTGTCTCAGCTAAGGATTTAACCATGCCACAGGCAGCGTTTATTGCTGGCTTACCACAAAGTCCTATTGTCTATTCACCATACAGTGGTAATGGTCAGCTCAAATCTGACGAGAATCTCCAGTATGGTATCAAACGCCAACAAGATGTCCTCTACAATATGTATCGTACAGGGCTTTTGACCAAAGAGGATTATGACACTTACAAAGCCTATGATATTAAGCAAGATTTCATCGCACCAGAAGCGCAAGAAGTCAATACACATGATTATCTGTATTACACAGTGATGAGCGAGGCTCAGGAGGTCATGTATGATTACCTTATCAAGCGTGATAAGGTGTCTGAGCAGGATTTGAAAAATGACGAGACCAAAGAAAGCTACCAAAAACTAGCTCTTGAGTCTCTTCAACAAGGTGGCTATACCATTAAGACGACGATCAATAAAAAGGTCTATGAAGCCATGCAAACTGCAGCTGCGCAGTATGGTAGTATCTTGGATGATGGGACAGGGACCGTTCAGATGGGTAATGTCCTAATGGACAATAATACAGGCGCTGTTTTAGGCTTTATTGGTGGACGCAATTATGCTAGTAATCAAAATAATCATGCCTTTGATACCAAGCGTTCAACAGGCTCAAGTATTAAGCCGATTATCCCATATGGTATCGCTATTGACCAAGGCTTGATGGGAAGTGCTAGTATCTTATCTAACTATCCAACGACCTTTTCAAATGGTGAGAAAATCATGCACGATACCGAAGAAGGTACAGCCATGATGGACTTGACAGAAGCGCTCAATAAATCATGGAATATCCCAGCTTATTGGACTTACCAGCTCTTATTGAGTAAGGGGGTGGATGTCAAAGGCTATATGGATAAGATGAACTATAATATCAGCAACTATAATATCGAGAGCTTGCCGCTTGGCGGTGGCGTTGAGGTATCTGTGGCTGATCAGACCAATATCTATCAGATGCTAGCTAATAACGGTGCTTATCACAAGCGTTATATGGTAGAGTCTATCACAGATAGTAGTGGCGAGGTCATCTATCAGCATGAGTCTAAGGCAACGCAAGTTTTTTCAAAAGCAACAGCCACGATTATGCAAGATCTGCTCAGAGGTCCTATTGAGTCTGGTCTGACGACGACCTTTAAAAAAGACCTTCAATCTATCAATGCAACCTTGGCAGGTTCAGACTGGATTGGAAAGACAGGGACGACCAATAACTTTTCTGATGGATGGCTGATGTTAGCGACTCCTAATATTACGTTGGGTGGCTGGATTGGTCATGATGACAATAGTTCGCTAGCGAGTACGACAGGTTATTCTAAAAATTCACAATATATGGCAAACCTTGTCAATGCGATTTACCAAGCAGATAGCTCCCTCTTTAGTGATAGGCGTTTTGGGTTGGATCCTAGTGTTATCAAGGCAAATGTCCTGAAAGTGACAGGTCTAAAGCCAGCGACAGTCACCATTAATGATCAGAAAATCACCTTATCAGGTGAGATGACGACAAGCTACTGGGCTAAAAATGGTCCTGGAGATACGGTTTATAAATTTGCCATTGGTGGTACAGACAGTGATTATCAAAAAGCGTGGGCAAGTATTTTACGCAGATGACTTGCCATTTATCAAAAAATAAGTTATAATAGTTGATAACTATTTGTCGTCTGCTTTCTTGAAATATTGTCCAAGAAGGCTTACAGCAGTTAAATCAAACTTTTTTGAGTCGGGTTTAGCTGCTCTTTTTGTGCCTATTTTTAGGATATTTTAGCAATTGTAACCAATACTTAAACTTTCTAAAAACTCACAAAAAAGCCTCATGATATAATTGACAGAAGCGACGGCCTTGCAGGTACTTTTAGTTGTTTGGATGTCAGCAGACAACTGAAACTGGCTTAGTATCTTTAGATAAAAGGAGTAACATCTTGGCAGGACATGAAGTTCAGTACGGTAAACACCGCACACGTCGTAGTTTTTCAAGAATCAAAGAAGTTCTTGATTTACCTAATTTAATTGAAATTCAGATAGACTCTTTCAAAGACTTTTTAGAGACAGGTTTGAAAGAAGTGTTTGAGGACGTTCTTCCTATTTCAAATTTTACAGACACTATGGAGCTTGAATTTGTCGGATACGAATTCAAGGAGCCAAAGTACACACTAGAAGAAGCACGTATCCATGATGCGTCTTATTCTGCTCCTATTTTTGTGACTTTTCGTTTAATCAATAAAGAAACCAATGAAATCAAGACACAGGAAGTTTTCTTTGGTGATTTTCCATTGATGACTGAGATGGGGACGTTTATTATCAATGGTGGCGAACGTATCATCGTTAGCCAGCTTGTGCGTTCTCCAGGTGTTTACTTTAATGATAAAGTCGATAAAAATGGTAAAGTAGGCTATGGTTCAACAGTGATTCCTAACCGTGGGGCTTGGCTTGAACTTGAGACAGACTCAAAAGACATCGCTTATACGCGTATTGACCGCACACGTAAAATTCCATTTACAACCTTAGTACGTGCTCTTGGTTTTTCAGGTGATGATGAGATCATGGATATTTTTGGTGATAGTGAGCTTGTGCGTAACACTATCGAGAAAGACATCCACAAAAACCCAGCAGATTCACGTACAGATGAAGCCTTGAAAGAGATTTATGAGCGCCTTCGTCCAGGTGAGCCAAAGACAGCTGAGAGTTCACGTAGTCTTTTGACAGCTCGTTTTTTTGACCCACGTCGCTATGACTTGGCAGCTGTTGGTCGTTATAAGATTAACAAAAAATTAAATATCAAGACGCGTTTGTTGAATCAAGTAATCGCTGAAAACTTGGTAGATGCTGAGACTGGTGAAATTCTTGTTGAAGCTGGTACGGTTATGACACGCGATGTGATTGATAGCATTGCTGATCAGTTGGATGGTGATTTGAATAAATTTGTCTATACACCAAATGATTATGCCGTCTTGACAGATCCTGTTATCTTACAAAAATTCAAAGTTGTTTCACCGATAGATCCAGATCGTGTTGTGACTATTGTTGGTAACGCCAATCCAGATGATAAAGTGCGTGCACTGACGCCAGCAGATATCTTGGCAGAGATGAGCTATTTCCTAAACCTTGCTGAAGGGCTTGGTAAGGTAGATGATATCGACCACTTGGGAAATCGTCGTATCCGTGCCGTAGGTGAGTTGTTAGCCAATCAATTCCGCATTGGTCTAGCACGTATGGAGCGTAATGTTCGTGAGCGTATGTCTGTCCAAGATAACGAAGTCTTGACACCACAACAAATCATCAATATCCGTCCTGTAACAGCAGCTGTTAAAGAATTCTTTGGGTCTTCTCAGTTGTCACAGTTCATGGACCAGCACAATCCTTTATCAGAGCTATCGCATAAGCGTCGTTTGTCTGCCTTGGGACCTGGTGGTTTGACACGTGACCGTGCAGGATATGAAGTTCGTGACGTTCACTACACTCATTATGGTCGTATGTGTCCGATTGAGACACCAGAAGGTCCTAACATCGGGTTGATTAACAACTTATCTTCTTATGGACATCTTAATAAATACGGCTTCATCCAAACACCTTATCGTAAGGTTGATCGTAAGACAGGTGTTGTCACTAACGAAGTGAAGTGGTTGACAGCTGATGAGGAAGACGAGTACACAGTAGCTCAGGCTAATTCTAAATTGAATCCTGATGGGACTTTTGCTGAGGAGATTGTTATGGGACGTCACCAAGGTAACAACCAAGAATTCCCAGCTAGTATCGTTGATTATGTCGATGTATCACCTAAGCAGGTAGTGGCGGTAGCGACAGCATGTATTCCTTTCCTTGAAAATGACGACTCTAACCGTGCCCTTATGGGTGCCAACATGCAACGTCAGGCGGTGCCTTTGATTGATCCGCATGCGCCATATGTTGGTACTGGTATGGAATATCAAGCAGCTCACGACTCAGGTGCTGCGGTTATTGCTAAGCATGATGGACGTGTTGTCTTTTCTGATGCTGAAAAGGTTGAGGTGCGTCGTGAAGATGGCAGTCTTGATGTGTATCACATCACAAAATTCCGTCGTTCAAACTCAGGAACAGCTTATAACCAACGAACACTTGTCAAAGTAGGGGACCAAGTTGAAAAAGGAGACTTTATCGCTGATGGTCCATCTATGGAAAATGGTGAGATGGCGCTTGGACAAAATCCGATTGTTGCTTATATGACCTGGGAAGGTTATAACTTTGAGGATGCTGTCATCATGAGTGAGCGCTTAGTCAAAGAAGATGTCTATACGTCGGTTCACTTAGAAGAGTTTGAGTCTGAGACACGTGACACAAAGCTTGGCCCTGAAGAAATCACTCGTGAAATCCCAAATGTAGGTGAGGATTCTCTGAAAGACCTTGATGAGATGGGAATTATCCGCATCGGAGCTGAGGTTAAAGAAGGTGACATCCTTGTCGGTAAAGTAACGCCTAAGGGTGAAAAAGACCTCTCAGCCGAAGAGCGTTTGCTACATGCTATCTTTGGTGATAAATCACGTGAAGTCCGTGATACCTCACTTCGTGTGCCACATGGTGGCGATGGTGTCGTTCGTGATGTTAAAATCTTTACCCGTGCCAATGGTGATGAGTTGCAATCAGGTGTCAATATGTTGGTACGTGTCTATATCGCCCAAAAACGTAAGATTAAAGTTGGGGATAAGATGGCGGGACGTCACGGAAATAAAGGGGTTGTCTCTCGTATCGTACCTGTTGAGGATATGCCATATCTTCCAGATGGAACACCAGTTGATATCATGCTTAACCCACTTGGGGTGCCATCTCGTATGAATATCGGTCAGGTTATGGAGCTTCACTTGGGTATGGCTGCGAGAAACTTAGGCATCCATATTGCAACACCAGTCTTTGATGGTGCTAGCTCAGAAGACCTCTGGGAAACAGTGCGAGAAGCAGGTATGGATTCTGATGCTAAGACGGTCCTTTATGATGGACGTACAGGTGAGCCATTTGATAACCGTGTTTCTGTTGGTGTCATGTACATGATTAAACTTCACCACATGGTTGATGATAAACTTCACGCACGTTCTGTGGGACCATACTCACTTGTAACCCAACAACCGCTTGGTGGTAAAGCGCAGTTTGGTGGACAACGTTTTGGTGAAATGGAGGTTTGGGCTCTGGAAGCTTATGGTGCTTCAAATGTCCTTCAAGAAATCTTGACTTACAAGTCAGATGATGTGGCAGGACGTCTTAAAGCTTATGAAGCCATTACCAAAGGTAATCCAATTCCAAAACCAGGTGTCCCAGAATCATTCCGAGTGCTCGTAAAAGAGCTTCAATCATTGGGGCTTGATATGCGAGTGCTTGACGAAGATGATAATGAAGTGGAACTTCGTGATTTGGATGAAGGTGAAGATGATGACGTGATGCACGTTGATGACCTTGAAAAAGCACGTAAAGAGCAAGAAGAGCAAGCTAAAGCACAAGCAGAAGCGGCTACTGATGCAACTGACTAATAGCTAAGTGCTGAGGATATCCTCAGCTTAGCTCGTTTTGAGATAAATCTAAGAAAGGTAAAACTAGTGGTTGACGTAAATCGTTTTAAAAGTATGCAAATCACATTAGCCTCACCTAATAAAGTCCGTTCATGGTCTTATGGTGAAGTTAAGAAACCTGAAACAATCAACTACCGTACGCTAAAACCAGAGCGTGAGGGCTTGTTTGACGAAGTCATTTTTGGTCCGACAAAAGACTGGGAATGTGCGTGTGGGAAATACAAACGTATCCGCTATAAAGGGATTATTTGTGACCGCTGTGGTGTCGAAGTGACACGTGCCAAGGTACGTCGTGAGCGTATGGGGCATATCGAGCTAAAAGCACCAGTATCACATATCTGGTACTTTAAAGGTATCCCAAGTCGTATGGGCTTGACACTTGATATGAGCCCTAGAGCGCTTGAGGAAGTTATCTATTTTGCGGCTTATGTCGTGATTGATCCTAAAGATACACCGCTTGAGCCAAAATCTCTCTTGACAGAGCGTGAATACCGTGAAAAATTACAAGAATATGGCCAAGGTTCTTTTGTTGCCAAGATGGGAGCAGAAGCTATCCAAGATCTCTTAAAGCGTGTGGATTTAGACGCTGAGATTGAAGAGCTTAAAGAAGAGCTTAAAACAGCAACAGGTCAAAAACGTGTTAAGGCGGTCCGTCGTTTGGATGTACTGGATGCGTTTAAAAAGTCAGGTAATAAACCTGAGTGGATGATTTTAAATATCTTGCCAGTTATTCCACCAGACCTTCGTCCTATGGTGCAGCTTGATGGTGGACGTTTTGCAGCGTCTGACCTTAATGACCTTTATCGTCGTGTTATCAACCGTAACAACCGTCTAGCACGTCTTTTAGAGTTGCACGCACCAGGTATCATCGTTCAAAATGAAAAGCGTATGCTCCAAGAAGCGGTTGATGCCTTGATTGATAATGGTCGCCGTGGTCGTCCTATCACAGGGCCAGGAAGTCGTCCGCTCAAGTCACTTAGTCACATGCTTAAAGGGAAACAAGGACGTTTTCGTCAAAACTTGCTTGGTAAGCGTGTTGACTTCTCAGGACGTTCGGTTATCGCTGTTGGTCCAACCTTAAAAATGTACCAGTGTGGCGTCCCACGTGAGATGGCGATTGAGTTGTTCAAACCCTTTGTGATGCGTGAGCTGGTTGCCAAAGGCTTAGTGGGAAATGTTAAGGCAGCTAAACGTATGGTTGAGCGTGGTGATGAGCGTATCTGGGATATTTTAGAGGAAGTCATCAAAGAACACCCAGTATTGCTTAACCGCGCACCGACACTTCACAGACTTGGTATCCAAGCCTTTGAGCCTGTCCTTATCGACGGTAAGGCGCTACGTCTTCACCCATTGGTATGTGAGGCTTATAATGCCGACTTTGACGGTGACCAAATGGCGATTCACGTGCCATTGTCAGAAGAAGCGCAAGCAGAAGCACGTCTTTTGATGTTGGCAGCAGAGCATATCTTAAACCCTAAAGATGGTAAGCCTGTTGTAACACCTTCTCAGGATATGGTGCTTGGAAACTACTATCTGACTATGGAAGATGCTGGTCGTGAAGGCGAAGGGATGATTTTTAAAGACCGTGATGAAGCGGTTATGGCTTATCGTAATGGCTATGTCCACTTGCATACACGTGTAGGGATTGCCGTTGACTCTATGCCAAACAAACCTTGGACAGCAGAGCAACAGCACAAAATTTTGGTGACAACTGTCGGTAAGATTCTCTTTAATGACATTATGCCTGATGATCTCCCATATCTCATCGAGCCAAATAATGCCAACTTGACAGAAAAAACACCTGATAAATACTTCCTAGAACCTGGCCAAGATATTAAAGAGGTTATCGCTGGGCTTGCGATCAATACACCATTTAAAAAGAAAAATCTCGGAAATATCATTGCCGAAACCTTTAAACGTTTCCGCACAACAGAAACATCAGCCTTTCTTGACCGTTTGAAAGATCTTGGTTATTATCATTCAACCTTGGCAGGTTTGACAGTGGGTATTGCAGACATTCCTGTCATTGATAATAAACAAGAAATTATCGATGCAGCGCACAGCAAGGTTGAGCAAATCAATAAAGCCTTCCGTCGTGGTTTAATGACTGATGATGACCGTTACGTAGCTGTTACGACGACTTGGCGTGAAGCTAAAGAAGAACTTGAGGCACGCTTGATTGAGACACAAGACCCTAAAAACCCAATCGTTATGATGATGGACTCAGGGGCGCGTGGTAACATCTCAAACTTCTCACAGCTTGCCGGTATGCGTGGTTTGATGGCTGCGCCTAATGGACGTATCATGGAGTTGCCAATTCTATCTAACTTCCGTGAAGGATTATCTGTATTGGAGATGTTCTTCTCTACTCACGGTGCGCGTAAAGGGATGACTGATACGGCCCTCAAGACAGCCGACTCAGGTTACTTGACTCGTCGTTTGGTCGATGTCGCACAAGATGTGATTATCCGTGAAGATGACTGTGGAACTGACCGTGGATTGACGATTACAGCCATTACAGATGGCAAAGAAGTCACAGAAACCCTAGAAGAGCGTCTTAATGGTCGTTATACGAAAAAATCAGTTAAACACCCTGAGACAGGTGAACTTATTGTAGGACCAGATACCTTGATTACAGAGGATTTGGCAGCAGCTATTGTCAATGCTGGTGTTGAGGAAGTGACTATTCGTTCGGTCTTTACATGTAACACACGTCACGGTGTTTGCCGTCATTGTTATGGTATCAACCTTGCGACAGGTGACGCTGTCGAAGTTGGTGAGGCAGTAGGTACTGTCGCAGCCCAGTCTATCGGTGAGCCTGGTACACAGCTTACCATGCGTACCTTCCACACGGGTGGTGTTGCTTCAAATACTGACATCACTCAAGGTCTTCCACGTATCCAAGAAATCTTTGAAGCTCGTAATCCTAAAGGGGAAGCTGTCATCACTGAAGTTAAAGGTGAGGTTACAGCAATCGAGGAAGATGCAAGTACACGTACGAAAAAAGTCTTTGTCAAAGGTCCGACAGACGAAGGTGAGTACATCGTACCATTTACAGCTCGCATGAAAGTAGAAGTAGGTGATAAGGTACATCGTGGTGCTGCCCTGACAGAAGGGTCTATCCAACCAAAACGTCTCCTTGAAGTTCGTGATACCTTGTCAGTTGAGACTTATCTACTTGCTGAGGTGCAAAAAGTTTACCGTAGCCAAGGGGTAGAAATCGGTGACAAGCACGTTGAGGTGATGGTTCGTCAAATGCTTCGTAAAGTACGTATCATGGATCCAGGAGATACAGACCTCTTACCAGGAACCTTGATGGATATCTCAGACTTTACAGATGCCAATAGAGATATTCTCATTTCTGGAGGCATTCCTGCGACAAGTCGTCCAGTACTTATGGGGATTACAAAAGCCTCTCTTGAGACGAATTCTTTCTTGTCAGCAGCATCCTTCCAAGAGACCACACGTGTCCTTACAGATGCAGCAATTCGTGGGAAGAAAGATCATCTTCTTGGTCTTAAAGAAAATGTTATTATCGGTAAAACCATCCCTGCTGGTACAGGTATGGCACGTTATCGTAATATTGAACCATTGGCAGTCAATGAAATCGATGAACTGGATGCAGAAGAAGCTATCGCAGAAGAAGTCGTTGCTAATGAATCTCATTAATGTTACAAAAAGTAAGCTCATTGAGCTTACTTTTTTGACTTGCTTTCACCTAGAGATAGGTGTAAACTGTTAGTGAAAAAAGGAGATCGTGTTGTGAAATATTATCAAGAATCAGATTTTGAGAAGGTTAATGTTTTTGGCTTAGGCGCTAAAAATGACGCTTATGCCAAGTATTTTAAAGGTCAGTCTTATCTCAATCCTTTAGGGGTGACCAAAGCTAAGGATTTTGCGTTAGCTAATGTCACCTTTGAGCCTAGCTGTCGCAATAATTGGCACATCCATAAAGCGAGTCAAGGTGGCGGACAGGTGCTTATCTGTACCGCTGGTGAAGGGTGGTACCAAGAGGAAGGCAAGGAGGCTATTTCTCTTACAGAAGGGTCTGTTATCATCATTCCTGCTAACGTCAAGCATTGGCACGGGGCAAAGGCAGATTCGTGGTTTAGCCATATCGCCTTTGAGTTAGCTGGAGAGGATAGAGAGACTGTGTGGTTGGAGGAAGTTTCTGACCAAGATTATCAAGCGTTATAAGAGTAGGAGGCTATTATGGTAAAACAAACAGCAGGACATGATCAACTGGGTGATTTTGCACCGACCTTTGCTCATCTGAATGATGATGTTCTTTTTGGTTAGGTCTGGTCTCGTGAGCAAGAACTATCACCTAAATTGCGCTCTATTGTTACTGTGACTGCTTTGATGACTTCAGGTGCTTTTGAGCAACTAGAGCATCACTTGGCTTTTGCTAAGCAAAATGGTGTCACTAAGGCTGAAATTGCAGAAATCATAACACATGCAGCCTTTTACGCGGGTTGGCCTAAGGCCTGGTCAGCGTTTGGTTTGGCTAAAGCGATTTGGAAAGAAGACTAAGCACTCGTCAAAAGCCTAATGGCAACGAAATAAGAAGAATATGGTATAATAAAAGCATGACAAACAAGAAAAAATTATTATTGATTGACGGCTCTTCAGTAGCTTTTCGTGCTTTTTTTGCGCTTTATAATCAAATTGACCGTTTCAAAAATGCCAACGGCTTACATACCAATGCCATCTACGGTTTTCATCTCATGCTCAATCATCTGATGGAGCGTGTCCAACCCAGCCATATTTTAGTGGCTTTTGATGCTGGAAAAACAACCTTTCGTACGGAGATGTATGGTGATTATAAGGCAGGTCGCGCTAAAACACCAAATGAGTTTCGGGAGCAACTTCCTTATATTAGGGACTTATTGACGCATTTGGGGATTGCTTATTATGATTTGGTCAATTATGAGGCAGATGATATTATCGGTACGCTTGATAAATTGGCTGAAGATGAGAAGACCTATCAAGTGACCATTGTCTCAGGAGATAAAGACCTCATCCAGTTGACTGATAATAACACAGTTGTTGAGATTTCTAAAAAAGGTGTGGCAGAATTTGAAGCGTTTACGCCTGATTATCTCATGGATAAGCTAGGTATTACGCCTAGTCAATTTATCGACTTAAAGGCGCTTATGGGGGATAAGTCTGATAATATCCCAGGGGTCACTAAAATCGGTGAGAAGACAGGGCTAAAACTTTTGGCTGAGTATGGTAGTCTGGAGGGGATTTACGAGCAGATTGACCGTATGAAAGCCTCTAAGATGAAGGAAAATCTCATCAATGATAAGGAGCAGGCTTTCTTATCAAAGACTTTGGCAACTATCGACACCAAGGCGCCCATTACCATTGGTCTTGAGGACATTGTCTATGAAGGTCCTGATAAGGAGAAACTGTCAGCTTTTTATGATGAGATGGGCTTTAAGCAGTTCAAGGCGGATTTAGGTGACGATAGTGAAGGCAAGGCTACATTTGAGGTTGCTTATAAATCAGTTGAAAACGCAGCTGATGTGAGTGCCGATATGTTTTCAGAGGATACCTTTTATTACGTTGAGACGTTAAGAGATAATTATCATCTTGAGGAGATAGTTGGCTTTGCTTGGGGAGATGACAAGCAGATTTATGCGTCTCAAAACCTTGAGCTCTTAAAGACAGAGGTATTTCAAAAAGCCTTGTCAAAACCTATCAAAACCTATGATTTCAAGCGAAGTCAGGTCTTGTTGAGCCATTTGGGACTAAAAGCTAAGGGTGTTTCTTTTGATAGTAGGTTAGCGAAATATTTGCTATCGACGGTTGAGGATAATACTGTCTCAACGATTGCTAGGCTCTATACAGATTTACCATTAGAGACCGATGAGGAAATCTACGGAAAAGGTGCCAAGCTAAGCCTCCCTGATAGTGATACTTTACTAGCTCATCTGGCTAAAAAAGTGAAAGTCTTGCAGATGTCTGAGGCACCTATGTTAGAACAATTAAAAGCTCATGAGCAAGAAAGTCTGCTATTTGATATTGAGCAGCCTTTGGCAGAAGTCCTTGCCGACATGGAAATCACAGGTATCAGTGTCAAAAAAGAGACGCTCCAAGAGATGGAAAAGGACAATCAAGCCCTAATTGACCAGCTGACTGCTGAGATTTATGACTTGGCAGGTGAGACCTTTAATATCAATTCACCAAAGCAATTGGGGATTTTGCTTTTTGAAAAGTTAGGCTTGCCTGTTGAGATGACGAAAAAGACCAAGACAGGCTATTCGACAGCAGTTGATGTTTTAGAGAGCTTAGCGCCAATTTCACCTCTAGTTACTAAGATTTTAGAGTACCGTCAGATTAGTAAATTACAATCGACTTATATTGTTGGTTTGCAGGATTTCATTTTAGATGATGGTAAGATTCATACTCGCTATGTGCAGGATTTGACACAGACAGGTCGTCTCTCAAGTGCTGATCCTAACTTGCAAAATATCCCTATCCGCTTAGAGGCAGGACGTCAGATTCGTAAGGCGTTTGTGCCGTCGCATTCTGATGCTGTCTTGTTGAGCTCAGATTATTCACAGATTGAATTGCGAGTTTTGGCGCATATCTCAGGCGATGAGCATTTGATAAGAGCGTTTAACGAAGGAGCTGATATTCATACATCAACAGCTATGCGTGTCTTTGGTATTGACAAGGCTGAAGATGTCACAGCCAATGACCGTAGAAATGCTAAGGCTGTCAATTTTGGTATCGTTTATGGTATCTCAGACTTTGGATTATCAAATAACCTAGGTATTTCCCGAAAGCTTGCAAAACAGTACATTGAGACTTACTTTGAGCGCTATCCAGGCATCAAGGATTATATGGAGCGTGTGGTCCGTGAAGCAAAAGATAAGGGGTATGTAGAGACCTTGTTTAAGCGCAGAAGAGAGCTCCCAGATATCAATTCACGTAATTTTAACATTCGAAATTTTGCTGAGAGAACGGCGATTAACTCACCAATACAGGGCTCAGCAGCGGATATTCTCAAGATTGCGATGATCAATCTTGCTAAAGAGTTGAAAGAGGGTGGCTTTAAGGCTAAGATGTTGCTTCAAGTGCATGATGAAATTGTTCTTGAAGTACCACAAGACGAGCTAGAGGCTATTAAAACGCTAGTGACAAATACTATGGAGTCTGCTATATCTCTATCAGTACCCTTGATTGCTGATGAGAGCGATGGCAAAACGTGGTATGAAGCCAAGTAAGGAGGCCGCTTATGACTTATCATTTTACCAATCCAACGAAAGCCGTTATTGATGACTATATGAGGTCAGCAAAGACCATTGCAGTGGTGGGTTTATCACCTCGTGAGACGAGTCCTGCCTATAAAGTAGCTAAACGAATGCAGGAAGCGGGCTACCGTATCGTGGGTATCAATCCTCGATACAGCGGTGAGTTGATTTTAGGTGAGCCTGTTTATGAGAGTCTAGCTACCTGTCCTGTAGCCCTTGACATTGTTGATGTTTTTAGACCGAGCGAGGCTTTAGCAGATGTAGCGCGTGATTTTTTGAAAACAGACGCCAAGGTATTTTGGGCACAGTTGGGCTTAGAAAGTCAAGAAGCAGAGCAGCTTTTACGAGAGCAAAAGCGTGATGCGATTGTAATGAATAAATGCCTTAAAATAGAATATGACAAGATGAGATGACAGGTAAACTGTCGTCTTTTTTAGGAAATATTCCCAAAGTATTGACTTTTTTGGTATAATGAAGATATTGAGGGTTACGCTATAGCAAGATGTTATCTCATCGCGTAAGGAAAGGAGGAGGTTGATGGACGTTGAACTAAAACCAAAATCACATAGAGCTTATGAGCATGTTTTAGCGCATTTGCGTGACAAACATGTGCGTATCACAGAGACACGCAAGGCTATTATCGCTTATATGGTAGATAGTGATGAGCATCCAAGTGCGGAAAAGATTTACAAAGACCTTCTGCCCATCTATCCTAGCATGAGTCTCGCTACGGTTTACAATAACTTGAAAGTCTTAGTGGACGAAGGATTTGTCGAGGAGATTAAGATCAGCAACGATAGTACGACTTATTATGATTTTATGGGGCATGAGCATGTTAATATCATTTGTGAGTCTTGTGGGAAAATTGTTGATTTTAAGGATGTGGAAATCTTGGATATCTCTCAAGAAGCCTATGAGCAGACCCAATTTAAAATTACAAAGATGCAGCTGATGGTTTATGGGATTTGTCCTGAGTGTCAGCTTGATCAAAATAGATAAAAAAGACTGGTATAACCAGTCTTTTTACGATGTTTGTAAAGTGGCAAAGAGGTCTTTGACTTCTTGGACGGACTCAGCTCTGGAGACAGCACCACGAATTTTAGCAGCACCAGAAGTACCACGTAGATAGTGCGGCGCTAAGCCACGGAACTCACGAACAGCAATTGCTTCGCCTTTTAGATCAGTTAGGCGCATGAGGTGATCTAGAGCGATGGCTAGCATTTTTTCAAAAGGAAGGTCAGGCAGTTCTTCACCCGTTTCAAAGAAGTGGTTGATTTGCGTAAAGATATAAGGGTTACTTCTAGCCCCTCGTCCTACCATGACAGCATCGGCACCGATTTCTTCAATCATAAAGGCAGCATCTTGGACGGAACGGATATCTCCATTGGCGATGAAAGGAATTTCTGTGATGGCTTTAGCGACGTTGGCAAGTGTTTCGTGGTCACAGACACCTGTGTACATTTGCTCTCTGGTGCGTCCGTGCATAGCAAGAGCAGAGACACCAGCAGCCTGAGCGGCTAGGGCATTTTCCACGGCTAGACTGTTATCTGACCAACCAGTACGCATCTTGACGGTCAAAGGAATATCAAGGACAGACTTGACGGTACTGATGACCTTATAGATTTTTTCAGGGTCTTTTAACCACATGGCGCCCGCTTCATTTTTAACGATTTTATTGACGGGACAGCCCATATTGATATCAACGAGGTCAGTCTTGGTATTTTTTTGGATAAATTCAGCAGCACGTGCTAAACTATCGCCATCGCTGCCAAATAATTGGATAGAGACAGGATGTTCGCCCTCATCAATATGGAGCATATGAAGGGTTTTTTCGTTATTGTACTGAATGCCTTTATCAGAGACCATCTCCATAACGACAAGACCAGCTCCGAATTCCTTAGCGATTGTCCGAAAGGCAGAGTTGGTCACACCAGCCATAGGAGCAAGGACGGTGCGGTGGGGAATTTCAACATTTCCAATGTAAAAAGAGCTATTAAGCTTTGTCATTGATAATCTCCTCTAAGTCATTTTCTGAAAACGTGTAAGTTTGATTGCAAAATTGGCAAGTAATCTCAGCTCCATGGTCTTCTTCTTGCATGGCTTTAAGGTCATTCGTAGGTAGAGCAGCAAGGGCATCTTCAAAACGCTCAGCTGAACAATCGCAAGCAAAACGCAACCCGTCTTCTGATAAGCGTTTGTAGTCATCCTCACCGTAGATGGCATCAAGAAGAGCATCAATAGGCTTTTCAGATGCTAGTAAGGTTGATATGGCAGGCATATCCTCAATACGTTTTTCATAGCGTTTGATATCTTCTTCAGAAGCACCAGGAAGGACCTGCAGCATAAAGCCACCAGCTACTTTGACCTTATCATTGTCATCGAGTAAGACATTGAGTCCCACAGCAGAAGGCGTCTGTTCGCTTTCGGTTAGGTAGTAGGCAAAGTCTTCCCCAATTTCCCCAGAAATTAGAGGGGTCATAGATGTATAAGGCTGACCTGTACCATAGTCAGTGATGACGATAAATTGACCTTGCCCCATAAAAGGACCAACTAAGACTTCGCCAGTTGCTGTCTTTTTGATGTCAACACCCGCATTTTGAATGTAGCCTTTGACATTACCATGTGTATCTGCGACAGAGATGATATGCCCAAATGAGCTATTACCGATAATTTTGAGGGTGATTTTGCTATCACCTTTTTGGTTGGCAGCAAGCATTTGATTGGCAATGAGCGCACGTCCAAGTGCTACGGTAGAACTTGATAGCGTTTGATGTTTTTCCTGTGCCTCAGCGACGCTCTGACTACAATCTAGAACATAAGCACGAAAGGCACCATTACTTGAAATTGATTTAACGATTTTATCCATACTTGTTATTATACCACAAAGCGTTTATTTTGCATGAATGAGGTTTTCCTATACCTATAAAAACAATCCATAGTCACTATGGATTGTTAGGGTGTCGTATCTTCTTTGAGTTGTTCTTGGACGTCTTTGCCATCATTGAGTAGAGATTGGATAACCTTTTGGTCACGGAGCTTGACAGAGTCGTTGATAGTTTCTGCTGACTTGATGACTGCCGCTTCAAGTTGAGCTCGTTTTTGGCGTCCGTTAGTGATGGCTGCGATAATCATATTGTTTTGAGAAACTAAACTCTCAGCAAGGGCCGTTACGGATGCGACAGAGACCGTAGGGTTTTGAGCTGTTTTTTCGAGCATAGGGATGGCTTCCTTGCTGGTTTCTGCGAGCATTTGGAGCGCTGCGTTATTGGCATTGACAATAGCATCAGCTGTCATTCCTGATTTGATAGATTGTTGCATGACACCGAGTTGTGCGATAGAGAGTTTCATCGTAGGGATGGTATTGCGGCGCAACATACCTAGTTTTTGACGCATATCAGAGGAAACTTTGACGAGATTTCGCATTTGGGGAGTGGTTGCCCAAGCAACATAGAGACGGCTTAGATACTCTGTATGTTGTTGTTCAAGAGTGTTGATAACCTCGGTGGTATGGGCGAGTTCATTACTTTTGAATTGATAGTCAGGGATAGTGCTATCAAGCATATCCAGCTCTTCTTGGATAGCCTTAGCACGTGAGGTAGCTTCTTTTTGGCTAGCTTCTAAAAAGGCAATGACACCAACCAAGTTTTCAATAGATTGGTTGTTATCTTCGATGAGCATCTCAGCTGAGACGATATTGCGCGCAAGAACTTCTTCTTGCTTGACGACAGAGGCTGCCATACTGTCCATTCGTTGTTCGATGGTCTGAGAATCAAAGTAAAATTCCTGCAAGGTGTTTTTGCTTTGTTTGAAAAGCTTTTGCAGAAAATTTTGCTTTTTTTCAAGCTCTGCTGGTGTCGCGTCTTTATATTTGGCAATGAAACCGTTGAGTTCACGGTTGGCATTGCGTAGCAAATCATCCACTTGAGGAATTTGCAATTTCTTTTGTTCAGAAAGAATATGATTGACCGTGATGTTGACATTTTCAACTGCAGCTTGACCAAAGTCTAATAGTGCATTTTGGTCAGCTAAAAAAGTGTCCACAAGACTAGGCACTTTTTGAGTGATGGCTTTTTGTTGCTCAGGCGTGAGCTTATCAAAAAAGGAAACCTGCCCAGTATGACTGGTGTCAGCACTTGTGATAATGGCGGTTGTTTTATCTGTTTTTGTTAGCGTATTGTCAGCGATTTGATCAATATCAAAATTAAAGGTATCTGTCATCCTAATCTCCTTGATTATCTAAGTGATCGCGCATAATGCGTAAGCTAATATCAAAATCTTTCATGTCATTTTCATTGAGTTGACGCAAGGTCTCGTCTAGATCATAGTCAAATTGAACCAGCGCATCTCTAGCATCGGATAAACGCTTTTCAGCATTATAATAGTCTTTAGGAGAAGCTTTGATTTTTAAATAACCAGAAAGCACATCCTCAAAGCGCTCCATACTGACTTGGTGTAGAGCAGCTAGCTCTTCTTTATTATCAGCTTCTTCAATCTTTTGTAAAATAGTCTTGTGGTCTCTTTGAATGTTTTGATAAGTGGTTAATATCTCTGGTGCTTCTTTGGTGATAAGCTTTTCAAAGTCAGTTGTTGTTTGATCGTCTTTTTCTGGGCTTGGTTCATCATAAGAAGTATTTTGGGGATGCTTGAGGTCATCTAGGGCTGTTAGGATATCATCGTAAGCAGCTTCTGAGCGGTGTTTTAAACGTTGATAAGTATCTTCTCCAATGTCTGATCTTAAGGTATTGATTTCGGATTGGATCTGCTTGATTTGAGGAAGCAGTTGCTGTGCTTTTTGGCTATATTGCTCAAAATCTTTGTCTTCCCAGAGTCTATCAAGCATTTTGATACGTCTGTCTGCTTGGCGAATGTTTTCTTGTAGGGTCTCTATACGCTGTTGAGTGGTTAGGTAGGTCATTTGTTTGTGTTTGTTGGTGTAGTATTTTCCGATACGATAGATACCGTATCCACCAGCTGCGAGAAGTCCGATAGGCAAAACAAATTTGAGAACAAATAGGACAAGTATGATAAAGATAATAGTGCCGATGATACTATCACTAGATTGGGTTGAACGTTTTGACATAGATCTCCTCACTTTTTTGTTAATCTGTCTTTATTGTAGCTTAAAAAATAGGATTAGACAACTTTTCATACCCTTCTTGTGTCAAAGAATTTATCTCTATAATCATGTCTATGATACGAAGATAAGAAGAAAGAAGTCTAGGCAATGACCTAGACTTCTTAGCATTCTGGAAAGAGTTTATCTAAAATTTTACGTGTGATAGCTTGACCAGGCCCTTCCTGACAGTAGGTGTGCATGTACATAGATGGGTTGAAGTTTAGCTCGATGCAGGTTGCAGGGATTTTCTGTTCAGGGTGTTTGAGGTGTTCATCTGGGATGATAAGGTCAACACCACAGGCCCATGCGCCCATAGCACTTGCCATTTGGCTAGCGAGGTCTTTATAATAGTCTGGCATAGTATCGGTTACATCGACAGAGTCGCCACCTGTTGAAATATTAGAGTTGCGTCGTAGATTGACCTTAACACCAGCTTCTACGACACTATCGACATTATAGCCTTCTTGTGCTAGCATAAGACGCTCAATATCGCCTAATTGGATGATTTCAAGGGGAGAGCGATGGTCGTAGCCACGTAGAGGGTTTTGGTTTTTCAGGGCGACCAATTCAGCAATTGTATGCTTAGCATCTCCCACGACATTAGCAGGTAAGCGTAATAGTACAGCCTCACATTTACCGTCAAGGACAAAGAAACGATACTCGGTACCTTCGATGTATTCCTCCACTAAAATACTACTATCTTCTGCAAAGGCTATATCAAGAGCTTTGCCGTAATCTTCAAATGAACATGCTTTCTTAAAGATGGAAATACCCAAGCCAAAGTTGGTCGATTTTGGTTTGACAACAATAGCTTTATCTCTGATATGTGTATAGTAGTTAAGGGCGTCCTTCTTTTGCTCAAAGGCTTTACCTAGAGGGACTTTAAAGCCTTTTTCAGCCAATATTTTCTTAGTGACGACTTTATTAGCCATAGCTAGAGGGACGACATAGTTATCTTTAGAAGTCATATTAGCATTTTTGACCCATTCGATGTGATTGTGGTGCCATAGCTTTAAAAATTGGTCATCTTCATCTAAGATGTCAAGGTTAATCCCTTTTTGGATAGCATCAAACATAAGCATCTGCGTAGATAATTCCATATGTTCAAAGCCCTTCAGCGCATAGGGTGCCTTAAAGGCGTCAGCATGATAGGTTTGACCGATACGCTTGCCAAAATCTTCTAGGGAATGCTCTGTTATCTCGTTTAGAAGTTGCCCTGCTATGGTGAGCTTAGGGTGATTAACTTGCTTGATAAGCGTGTTGAGTAAGTCTTGGTAATAATCATCTAACCCAAAGGCTGTGATAATTGCTGACATAGCTGTGATAATCTCATCAACAGGAGCCGTCTTTGGAAGGGCTTCTAGCGGGTGTGATAAAGCGATAAGATTATTGAGTTGATCTGCTTCTATCAATGTTTTTGTGATATCTTGTGGGCTATCAAGCCATAGGAGCGCTAATATAAAAAGATGAGTCGTATCTAGGGTTTCTTGGCTAATAGCTAGCGGTGTGTAAGGATTAAGGTCAAAAGAGCGGCATTCCAGATAGCTGATAGGATACTCCAGATAGCTTTGACATGATTTTTGTCCTCTAAAGCGCACAGGAGAGTAGTGTTCTTTTTCAGCGATAAGTTGCCCCGTTGAGACACTTTGTGTGAGTGTCTCAACGTAGTCCTTGATAGACTCATAAGAGATAGACAGGTCCTTGTGGTTGACATATCCTAGGTGACTAGAGCGTATAGAGCGTACAGGACTGGTTAATGGTGTCTTTAGAAAGCCTTTTTCAGCAATAGGACTAGCGCCATAAAGGTAGGTTAGCAACCAGCGATAACGTAGAAAGTTCTGCGCTATTTTGAGGTATAGCTCATTTTGAAACGAAGTTCTATCCTCATAGTCACTTAGTATAAAGAGTTGGTCAAGAATATCTGTATCCAGTGCTATGTTAAAATGAATACCTGACATACTTTGTAAGGTTTTGCCGTATTGTTTGGCGAGATATTGTCGATATTGATAGTCAGATGGGTCTGTCAGCTGAGCAATGTCGATGTCGTCTTCATTGAGACAAGCAGGCATAGATAGTGGCCAGAGATACTCATCCTTATCAATAGAGCGGTAAGCAACGTCACTAATAGCTTTTAACCATCTAAGGCATTCTGTTGTTGAGGAGGCAACAGGTGTGATAAGCTCGAGTTGTGCCTCGCTAAAGTCGGTTTGGATATAAGGGTGGTAGTCTCTTGAGCCAAGCGTTGTTGGATGCGCGCTTTTAGCAACATGGTTTGTCTTTTGACACATGCGTAAAGATTCACGCTCAAGCCCAAAAGTCCCCTCAAGAATTGCTAAACGCTTGTCTGCTTTTTGTAGTAAGCCATCAATAGTCATAGTCGTCTCCTCATTTATCATCGTTGTCTAAACAATATCATTCCTATCTCATAGTGTAACTCATTGTAGGGAAAAAGACACGATTTTACTATGGATTCTTGAAAAAAGAGTGGATTTTGCTTATAATGGAGTGTAAGACAAACTTGCAGGTGAGATTCCTGCCATGGTTTTCTAAGAAAGGATTGGGCAGTAAAGCCCAGTGTTTAAGATATGACGTCAGTAGTAGTTGTAGGTACCCAGTGGGGAGATGAAGGTAAGGGAAAAATCACAGACTTTTTGTCTGCAGATGCCGAAGTTATTGCGCGTTATCAAGGTGGCGACAATGCAGGACATACAATTGTGATTGATGGTAAAAAGTTTAAATTGCATCTCATTCCATCAGGGATTTTCTTTCCAGAGAAGATTTCAGTGATTGGCAATGGTATGGTAGTCAATCCCAAATCTTTAGTTAAAGAATTGAACTATCTTCATGGTGAAGGGGTAAGCACTGAGAATTTACGTATCTCAGATCGTGCTCATGTCATCTTACCTTATCATATTGAACTGGATCGCCTTCAAGAAGAAGCCAAGGGTGACAATAAAATTGGAACGACCATCAAAGGTATTGGTCCAGCTTATATGGATAAAGCTGCACGTGTGGGAATTCGCATTGCCGATCTTTTGGATCGCGATATATTTGCTGAACGTCTAAAGGTTAATCTAGCCGATAAAAACCGTCTCTTTGAAAAAATGTACGATGCAGATCCTATTGCTTTTGAGGCTGTTTTTGAGGAATATTACGCTTACGGTCAAGAAATTAAAAAATACGTAACAGATACATCTGTTATTTTAAATGATGCTCTTGATGGTGGAAAGCGCGTCCTTTTTGAAGGAGCGCAAGGTGTCATGCTTGATATTGATCAAGGGACATATCCATTTGTAACCTCATCAAACCCAGTCGCAGGTGGGGTGACAATCGGTTCAGGAGTAGGTCCAAGTAAGATTGACAAGGTTGTAGGTGTATGTAAAGCTTATACCAGTCGTGTTGGTGATGGTCCATTTCCAACCGAACTTTTTGATGAAGTGGGTGATCGTATTCGTGAGGTGGGTCACGAGTATGGTACGACAACAGGACGTCCACGTCGTGTCGGATGGTTTGACTCAGTTGTGATGCGTCATAGTCGTCGTGTTTCTGGTATTACAAATCTATCGTTAAATTCGATTGATGTTTTGTCTGGTCTTGATACGGTCAAGATTTGTATTGCTTACGATTTAGATGGAGAGCGTATTGATTATTACCCAGCTAGTCTAGAAGCGCTCAAGCGTTGTAAGCCTATTTATGAAGAATTACCAGGTTGGTCAGAAGATATTACTGCTTGCCGTAGTCTTGAAGAGTTACCTGAAAATGCTCGTAACTACGTTCGTCGTATCAGCGAGTTAGTGGGTGTGCGTATCTCGACGTTTTCTGTAGGTCCAGGACGTGAGCAAACCAACATTTTAGAAAGTGTTTGGAGCAGCATTTGATGATAGAAAACCGTGAGCTTGTCTTGCGGTTTTTCGATAATACCTACTCTAATAGCAACTATTAGTGTATAATTAAGGGATAATCTGTATTTTTAAACAAAATGGTACCAAAATAAGACTGTTTAGGTTATAATAAACCAAAAGGGTGATGTTTATGTATCAAGTAATTAAAATGTACGGTGACTGGGAGCCGTGGTGGTTTCTGGATGGGTGGACAGATGATATCGTCTCTCAAAAAGTTTTTACTGATTTTGAGGAGGCGGCTCGTTATTATGAATCTCAGTGGCAAAAAGAAAGTGAGAGTTATTGCTGTTATGACAGTCACAAGGACTTTTTGACAGCGTTTTGGGACCAAGAGGATACACGTTGGTGCGAGCCTTGCGGTGATTATTTGCAGCAATATCATTCTTTACTGCTCCTAGAAGATGGCGAGATTCTCCCTAGTAAGTACCATCGCGACAGTTTGGTTAGAAAGAATTGTAAAACCCCTCAAAAAAATTGCCAACTTAAAGGTTAATCAATCAGCTATGTTACAGTAGCTGATTTTTTTGTTTATTTTGAAAAATAGTCAAAAAATAAGCATGTTTAACAATAAGTTGCGAATAGAATAAGTGAGCAGGATAACAGGCACATATATCCTTTAATAAGTAGTAAAAACAACTCAATAATTCATCATAAAACAGTGCCTCCTGCTCATTTTTTATTGAAATATGAAAGACATTTAGAGGTGATAAGATGGTACAAGCACTAGCAGTTGAGCTTATCAAGAAGGCGGTTGCTGAAAACGCTCAAGATGTATATATTATCCCTAAATCAGACCACTATGAAGTGTTTATGCGTATTGGAGATGAAAGGCGGTTTATTGATGTTTTTGGGAGTGATAGGATGGCTAGTCTTATTAGTCACTTTAAATTTGTTTCAGGAATGAATGTCGGTGAGAAACGCCGTAGCCAGCTAGGTTCTTGTGAGTATAGTCTCTCTTTAGATGAGATGGTTTCCTTACGCTTGTCAAGTGTTGGTGATTATAGAGGATTAGAGAGTCTCGTTATACGGCTCTTATATTCTGGAAAGCAAAAGTTGTCGTACTGGTTTGACGGTTTAGCTAAGTTGCAAGATGCCGTTGGTGGACGTGGTTTGTATCTTTTTTCGGGTCCTGTGGGTAGTGGCAAAACGACCTTGATGCATCAATTGGTAGCTTCTTCGTTTAAGGATAAGCAGATTATCACCATAGAAGACCCAGTGGAAATCAAGCAAGACAGTATGCTTCAGTTACAGCTCAATGATAGCATTGGTATGACTTATGATAACTTGATTAAATTATCCCTTAGGCATAGGCCTGATATTTTGATTATTGGAGAAATCCGTGATAGTCAGACAGCACGAGCGGTTATCAGAGCGAGCTTGACAGGAGCTATGGTGTTTTCGACTATTCACGCCAAAAGTATTCAAGGAGTCTATGCGCGCTTACTGGAGTTAGGTGTGTCTAAAGAAGAGCTAGATAATAGCTTGCGCTTGATTGCTTATCAGCGTTTAATAGGGGGAGGAGGTGTTGTTGATTTTGCCCAAAAAGATTTTCAAAAGCACTCTAGCACAGACTGGAATGACAAAATGGACAGACTGGCTAAAGATGGACATATCACTAAAGAAGCAGCCAAAATCGAAAAAATTAACGACTAAAGAGCAAAGTAAGTTGATTCAGTTATTTAGCAATCTTTTTGCTAGTGGATTTACCCTTAGTGAGATGGTTACTTTTTTAAAACGTAGTCAATTAGTCAAAGATAGTCATACCCAGAAGATGACAGAGGCTCTTCTAGCTGGAAATGGCATGGCAGATATGATGTCGGTTGTCGGTTTTTCGGATGCTGTTGTCACTCAAGTTTCCTTAGCTGATATTCATGGTAATACGCATCAGAGTCTTATCAATATTCAGTCTTATCTGCTTAGCATGGATAAGGTCAAGAAGAAAATTATAGAAGTAGCCACTTATCCTTTCATTTTGTTGCTATTTCTTATCATGATTATGCTGGGGCTAAAAAATTATCTGCTTCCTCAATTAGATAAGGGGAATCTGGCGACACAGCTGATCGCTTCTTTTCCGATGATTTTCTTAGGTGTTATGGCGTTGGTGGTATTTTTAGGTATAGTCTTAGTTGTGATAGCCAGACGTTTGCCTAGGATGACTCTGGTTAGAAGGCTTAGCAAGATACCTTTAGTCGGAGGCTATGTCAAATTGTATCTAAGCGCTTATTATGCGCGTGAGTGGGGTAATCTAGTTAGTCAAGGCGTGGATTTGGTTAGTATTGTTCAATTGATGAAAACGCAAAAATCACGTCTATTTCAAGAAATTGGTCAGGATTTAGAGACTAAACTCTTGGCTGGTCAAGCTTTTCATGACACGGTTTTAGCTTATCCCTTTTTTCTTACAGAGCTTGGGCTTATCATCGAATATGGTGAGATTAAGGCGAAATTGGGTAAAGAATTAGCTATTTATGCTGATGAGACTTGGGAGCTCTTTTTTTACCGTTTGCAAAGGGCAACACAATTGATACAACCCTGTGTCTTTATTTTAGTTGCTCTTGTTATTGTCATGATTTATGCAGCGATGCTGTTACCAATGTATCAAAATATGGAGTTTAATATATGAAAAAGTATCTAGAACATCTTAAAAACCGTAAGGCTAAAGCTTTTACTTTGATTGAAATGCTAATTGTTTTAGTGATTATCAGTGTTTTGTTGCTGCTTTTTGTGCCTAATTTAGCAAAGCAAAAGGACAATGTCACTCAGACAGGCAATGCAGCTGTGGTCAAGGTTGTTGAAAGTCAGGCAGAATTGTACAATCTTAGTCACGATGATAAAGCAACACTAGCTAAGTTAGTTCAAAATGGGGATATTTCAAGCAAACAAGCTAAAGCTTATAATGATTACTATGCTCAAAATGCTAAAGAAACTGCCAACGTGGCAAATTAAAGGGTTTACACTCTTAGAGAGTTTGGTGACTTTAGTTGTCGTCTCTTTGATCACATTGACTCTGTCAGGCACTATTCAGACGACATTTGCAACTGTCAAGGAACATCTCTTTTGGCTATCTTTTGAGCAGCTTTATCGTGATACGCAAAAGATGAGTTTGGTTAGTCAGACACCGATGACACTGCAAGTGGGAGAGACCATCAGTAATGGGGTGACTCAATTAGAAGTTCCTAAAACGGTGCAGGTGTTGGAAGCGCGACAGATTATGTTTGACCGCGCAGGAGGCAATTCCTCACTTAGCAAGATTCAATTTCAAACAGAGGCTAAAATAGTCACTTATCAGCTATATTTAGGGAGTGGTAATTATAAAAAATCAGAAACTGGGCGCTTACATTCTCCTTGAGAGCTTAGTTGCGCTAGCTATTTTAGCTATGATTTGTAGTTTAGTCCTTGCAGAATGCAACAAGCAGCAGAAGCGCTTAAGAGCAAGTCAGGCTAGACAGGAAGCTTTGGTCTTAGCGACAATGGCGTTTCAAACGAAAGAAGATAGTCTGAGCATGAATGGTGAGACTATTCAGATAAAGCGCTCCAATAAGGGCATCTGGGTCTATCATAATGGAGAGGAGCTACTACATGCTCAGAAAAAGTAAGTTGAAGGCATTCACTCTTTTAGAATGTTTAGTTGCTTTGCTTGTGATTTCAGGATCAGTCCTTGTTTATAATGGTTTGACACGTGTTTTATCTGCTAATATTGTTTACTTATCACGTCATCAAGAGACTGATTGGTTGTTGTTTGTGCAACAACTGCAGCTAGAGTGGTCAGAAGCGCGCTTTGAAAAAGTAGAACACAATAAGGTTTATGTGACTAAGGGAAATCAAACGCTAGCTTATGGGATTTCTAAGCGTGACGATTTTCGAAAGACGTCTGGTGATAATCGAGGCTATCAACCAATGTTATTTGGTCTTGATAAGTGTCAGATCATAGAGAAGAATGGACGTGTCGCCTTACAATTAACCTTTAAATCAGGCTTAGAGAGGACAGTTATTTATGATTTTAAAGGGTAAAGTTAAGGCTGGCATCCTTCTTTATGCTCTGTTAATGTCAGCACTATTTACACTGATGCTTCAATTCTATTTGGGTCGAGTTATTGCAAATGAGAGGCAACAAATAGCTCAAGAGTATGCTAGTAAAGCTTATCTGATAGCATTAGTGGCCAAAGATAACGCTAAAGATACGATGGTATTTGAGGATGCTATGGTCGAGATAAATAAAGCTAAGGGAAGTTATGTCGTGAGTGTTCAGCTATCAGGAGATAAGTCTTATCAGTATCGCTTTGATGATCGCAAAGCATCAGATGAGCTAGCTAATAGTTCGTCATCAGACTCTCTAGAGACTTCTCAAGTAGAGCAAAAATCTGATGATAACCCAGAAAGCCAATCTAGTAAAGTATCTGATCAGTGAGTTTCAACCACTAGCCTCACTTTTCTTTCTTTGTGATTTTTGTTATGATAACAATCGGAGGAAGATATGAACTTTGAAACTATTGAAAAGGCTTATGAGTTACTATTAGAAAATGTCCAACGTATCCAAAGCCAATTGCAAACCAATAGCTATGATGCGCTCATTGAGCAAAATGCCTATTATGTTAGTGGTAATCAGACCCTACCAGAAGTGATGGCTAATAATGAGGCGCTTAAAGCACTCCATTTGTCAGCAGAAGAATGGAGACGCACTTTTCAATTTTTGCTATTGAAAACCTTGCAGACAGAGCATCTTCAAGCAAATCATCAGCTAACGCCTGATAGTATTGGCTTTTTAATTTTGTATTTACTAGAGCAGCTAACGCCAGCAGATAGCATAGATGTGCTTGAGATAGGAAGTGGAACGGGAAATTTAGCTCATACTTTATTAAACAACAGTCGTAAAACGCTAAACTATATGGGTATAGAAGTTGATGACTTGCTTATTGATTTATCAGCGAGTATTGCAGATGTCATAGAAAGTCAAGCTCAATTTGTCCAAGAAGATGCTGTACGTCCACAGCTAATGAAAGAAAGTGATGTTATCGTGAGTGATTTGCCGATTGGCTATTATCCTAATGATGAGATTGCAAAGCGTTATCGGGTAGCTAGTCCAACTGGACACACGTATGCCCATCATCTTTTGATGGAGCAATCGCTAAAGTATTTGAAAGACGATGGTATTGCTATCTTCTTAGCGCCTACAAGTCTTTTAAATAGCCCTCAAAGTCCTTTACTAAAGGAGTGGCTAAAAGGCTATGCTAGTATGATAGCGGTTATTGCTCTTCCTGAGACCTTATTTGGACAAGAGGAAAATGCAAAGTCTCTGTTTATTCTAAAAAAACAGGCACAAGAAACATCTGAGACCTTTGTCTATCAGCTGGGTGATTTACAAAATCGTCAAGAAATGACAGCGTTTATCACAGCTTTTCAAAATTGGAGAGCGCATTAGTGGTAAAATACCGTATTTTGTGGTAGAATGCAATTATAGTGAAAACGCTTAATTTTACGAGGTGACTTATGACAAAGACTATTGCAATCAATGCAGGAAGTTCCAGTCTTAAATGGCAACTATATCAAATGCCTGAAGAGACTGTTATTGCAAAAGGATTGATCGAGCGTATCGGGCTTAATGACTCGGTATCAACGGTCAAATTTGATGGGAAAGAAGTTTCTCAAACGCTTGATATTACTGACCACACACAAGCTGTAACCATCTTACTAGAAGATTTAAAACAACATAGCATTATCAAAGACTATGCTGAGATTACAGGTGTTGGGCATCGTGTTGTTGCAGGTGGTGAATACTTCAAGAGTTCCGCTCTTGTGACAGATGATGTTATTGAGAAGATTGAGGAATTATCTTTCTTAGCACCTCTTCACAATCCAGGAGCTGTTGCAGGTATTCGTGCCTTTAAGAATTTATTGCCAGATATTGTTAGTGTAGCGGTATTTGATACGTCTTTTCACACAACTATGCCTGAGCATGCTTATCTGTATCCCATTTCTCAAAAATATTATCGTGACTATCAAGTCCGTAAATATGGTGCACATGGTACAAGTCACAAATACGTAGCTCAGGAAGCTGCTAAAGTGCTAGGGCGTCCACTAGAAGAGTTGAAATTAGTAACAGCCCATATCGGAAATGGTGTTTCTATCACAGCAAATGCATATGGTAAATCAGTTGATACCTCTATGGGCTTTACACCATTAGCAGGTCCTATGATGGGGACACGTTCTGGTGATATTGACCCTGCAATTATTCCTTATCTCATCTCAAAAGATCCTGAGTTAAAGGATGCTAGTGATGTTATTGCTGTTTTAAATAAAGAGTCAGGATTGATTGGTGTCTCTGGTGTCTCTAGCGATATGCGTGATATTGAGTCTGGTATGGAAAAAGGTGATAAAGATACTACTCTGGCTTACACTATTTTTGTTGACCGTATCAAGAAATTTATCGGACAATATTTTGCTGTTTTAAATGGTGCAGATGCTATTATCTTTACAGCAGGTATGGGAGAAAATGACCCTCTTATGCGTAAAGATGTTGTTGAAGGGCTATCTTGGTTTGGTTGTGACATTGATCCTGAAAAGAATGTCCGTGGCGCTGAAGGTATTATCTCAACACCAGCTGCTAAAGTACCAGTTCTTGTCATTCCGACAGATGAAGAATTGATGATTGCGCGTGATGTTGAGGCGCTAAAAGCTTAATTTGTTATCACATATATGATAAGACCAGAAAAGCTGTGGTATGACCATAGCTTTTTTGTTGGTAGTTATGATTTAAAGTCAGTTTCTATGGTATAATAGAGTATCTTTTCATGTGCAAGAGAGAATTTGTGATGATATTTAGGAGGGAAAAGATGTCACTCATTTGGGATAAAGTCAAAATAATAGCTATCATAATTGGTTTTTTCGTGATTGATCAATTGCTATTTATACTAGGTATTAACTTTGCAGCTGGTTTTGGGATGACGCTTATGATCAACGTGTTGACTGTTATAGTGTTCACTCTTTTTTGGCTCTATGCCAAAAAGCGTCAGCTGATAGCATTTGGTAGCGTATCGGCTAAATCAGCTCTGCTATGGGTCCTTGGTGGTTATATCGCTATTTATTTTTTCAATTATGTGGGGCTTACGATTGTTTCTCTTCAGGCTAGTGATAATGTGCATAATCAAGCTATCCTCCAGCAAATAGTAGCTGTGTCTGCGCCAAGTTTTATAAGTTTATTTATGATTTTGGTGGGACCACTTATTGAGGAGTTAATATGCCGCTATCTGATTCCTAAGGTACTCTTTAAAGGTTACGAGCCTCTAGGTTTTGTAGTTGGTGCAGTGGTTTTTGCGGCTCTACATGTTCCTCAGAATCTTGGGAGTTGGATCATCTATGGTGGTATGGGAGCTGTCTTATCTTTTGTTTATTATAAGAGTAAACGCTTTGAGTACAGCCTTCTTTTACATATTATCAATAATGCTATTGCTGTTGCGATTTTATTCATGCTGGTATCGTAAAAAAAGACCTTTGAGAATAACTCAAAGGTCTTTTGCTTTTGTGATAGTGGCATCAATGCTTGAGACAACACTAGCTGTAAAATTGTTTTTTTCTAAGTCTAAAAGTCCAGCAATTGTCGTTCCCCCAGGGCTACAGATGGTATCTATTAAGTGATTAGGTGTTTCTTGCCCATTGAGGAGTTGCTTACTGCTAGCAAAGACTGTTTGTGCGACGATATTAAGCGCCGTATCTTTTGAAAAACCATGTTTAAGCCCAGCTTTTGTCAAAGCTTCGATAAAAAGATAGATGTAAGCAGGGCTAGAGCCTGCCAAGGCAGTGAAGGTATCAAAATCTTTTTCAGCAATAGCAAAAGTCTTTCCAAAAGTGTTGCAAATATCAAGGCAGGTCTGAAAGAGTGCATCAGAGACATAAGCGTTGGCGCAAATTGCTGTGCTGCTTTCAAGGATCTGAGCATTGATATTTGGCATAATACGAATGAGTGGTAGTTGTGCTTGTGTGAGTTGGTCAAGGCGCTCTAAGCTGATACCAGCTGCCATGGACATGATAGGCTTGTCTATGGTTAAGTCGGCAAGGACTGATTCAAAGAGTTGGGGTTTTATCCCAAAAACAACTAAATCAACTGTATCGATGAGTTCTTGATGAGAGTTAGCACAGGGGATTCCTAGCTCTGTTGCTAGTTCTTTTGAGCGTTTTAGAGATGAGCCTGATAGGATGAGCTCGTGGTTGCTATGCTTTAGAGCTTTGATGATAGCGCTAGCCATTTTGCCAACTCCGATAAAACCAATCTTCATAGAAACTCTCCTAATAGTTCTTGATAGTATCCACAGTGCTACGGTCTAGTCTTTTGACGATAGCTTGTAGAAATGCTTGGGCTTCTAGGAAATCATCTAGAGCGTAGAGTGTTTGGTGTGAGTGGATGTAGCGTGCGCAGACACCAATTGTCGTCGAAGGGATACCGTTGTTTTGAAGGTGCGCAGCCCCAGCATCAGTTCCCCCTTTGGCAGCATAGTACTGGTATTTGATACCTGCTTCTTCAGCGGTAGTGAGGAGGAAATCACGCATGTTTTTGAGCATGATATGACCTGGGTCGTAAAACCGAATCAAAGTCCCATCGCCAATATGCCCTTGTTCTCCATAAACGTCTCCGGCAGGTGAGCAATCCACAGCAAAGAAAAGATCTGGGTTAAATTGAGTAGTGGAGACATGGGCGCCACGTAGCCCGACTTCTTCTTGGACATTAGCGCCTGCGATGAGTGTGTTTGGCAGCGTTGTATGCTTGAGGTGTTCTAGTAGCTCACTGACCATGAGGACGCCATAGCGATTGTCCCATGCTTTTGAGATGACATTTTTGCGATTGGCTGTCAGGATAGCTTCTGATTGAGGGACGATAATATCGCCTGGAGAAACACCAAAAGCGAGTGCTTCAGCTTGGTCACTAAAGCCTGCATCAAAGATAATATCAGAGATATTTGGTAGTGCAGGTGAGCTACTTGCCCCACGTAGAAAATGAGGTGGAATAGAGCCAGAGATAACAGGGATAGCCTGCTCTTTTCGTGTGTAGAGCATAAAACGCTGGGAGCTCACAACAAGAGGGTTCCACCCCCCAATACCAACGGCTCGAAGAGTCCCATCAGCTTTGATATCAGATACCATAAAGCCGACCTCGTCCATGTGAGCAGCTACCATGATACGTGGAGCGGCTGCATCTTGGTGATGTTTAATCCCAAAAATCCCCCCAAGGCCATCTGTTTCAACGTTATCTACCAAGGGGCTTATCTGTTTTTTGATAAAATCGCGGACACGGTATTCATAGCCTGCGATACCATCTAGTTCAGTTATTGTTTTGATTTTGTTAAAGAGTTCTTTCATAAGCTACCTCAATTCTATACTGATAGTGTAACATGTTTTGACTTGAAAAGTCTAGCGCCTTGGGAGTCTAGTGGTATGAGGGATAATGATTTAGACAAGGGATGATAACTTGTCCTAAATTTTAGTAAAATGCTTGAGGATAGACGTCTAAGGTTTTGTTTTGAGGTGTTTTATGGTAGAATGGGGTCACCGATATACGTATGATATATGAGAGGGGATATGATGCAACAACCAACATCTTATGAAGCTATTGCAGCTTATGTAGAGGCAAACGAGCCAGTAGTTTTCTTTTTTACGGCAGATTGGTGCCCAGACTGTCAATTTATTTACCCTGTTTTAGATGAGATTGAGGCCTCTTATCCTCAATTGACTTTTGTGCGTGTCAATAGAGATGATTTTATGGATTTGGTAAAGACATGGCATATTTTTGGTATTCCTAGCTTTGTCGTCACTCAAAATGGTAAAGAATTGGCGCGTTTAGTCAATAAACAACGTAAAACAAAATCAGAAATTATGGAATTTTTAGATAGTGTCAAAGGAGAAATATCATGATTTTTACTTACAATAGAGCTCACGTCGGAGATGTTTTGATGGTTATCATCAGAGAGACCAATCAAAAACTAGATAGTGAGCGTCGTGGCTCAGTAGCTCGTATTTTTACAGTCGATGACAATCAAACGGTTGCATGGAATATTTTTGATGTCTCAACTAAAATAGCTATTGAAGGTTCTGGTCAAGTTAGTCTTAGTGATGAGGCTGTCGCTACTTTGAATCAAGACTTAGAGAAAGAAGGATTTTCAGAACGTCTTATTAATGACAGCACACCTAAGTTTGTTGTAGGCGAGATTGTAGAGATGACCCCTCATGCAGATAGTGACCATCTCAATATTTGCCAAGTGGCGATTTCAGCGCAAGAGAGTGTTCAAATTGTTGCTGGTGCCCCAAATGCAGCTGTTGGATTAAAAACGATTGTAGCTCTTCCTGGTGCGATGATGCCAAGTGGTAGTCTGATTTTCCCAGGAAAGTTAAGAGGAGAAGATAGCTTTGGTATGATGTGCAGTCCACGTGAGCTAGCTCTACCTAATGCCCCTCAAAAGCGTGGTATTATTGAGCTTGATGACATGGCTGTCGTTGGTGAAGCGTTTGATATGGCTAAACATTGGCAATTGGCTTAAAAAAGATAACAATTTTGTTATCTTTTTTTAGTTGTTTACGAATAGATAGATAAGGAGGCACAAGAGATGTATAATAAAGTGATTTTGATAGGGCGTTTGACGACAACGCCAGAAATGCATAAAACGGCTACCGATAAATCCGTGACACGTGTTACCTTAGCTGTCAATCGTCGTTTTAAAAATGCTAATGGACAACGTGAGGCTGATTTTATCTCAGTAGTTGTTTGGGGGCGTTTGGCAGAGACTTTGGCAAGTTATGGTACCAAAGGTAGCTTGATGTCTTTAGAGGGTGAACTAAGGACACGTAAGTATGATAAAGATGGTAAAACACATTATGTGACGGAGGTTTTAGCAGGGTCATTCCAATTATTAGAAAGCCGAGCGCAGCGTGCGATGAGAGAAAATAATAGCAAGGATGATTTAGCTGATTTGGTTCTAGAAGAAGAGGAGCTTCCCTTCTAATTAGTGATACTCTGATTAAATAGTCTTGATTTTCCTTATCTTCTAAAATAAGCTTGACAAAATAAATCAAAACATATAAAATATTCCATAAATTAGATTTAATTGTCATCTCATCGAGGAGATTGCTTATGGAAGATTTTGGAGTAAAAGTTCGAGAACTTAGAGAAATAAGAGGATTTACGAGAGAGATTTTTTGTGGTGACGAAGAGATTCTCTCTAGTCGTCAGCTATCTCGGATAGAAACAGGAAAATCAATACCTAATATTATCACGGTCAAATACATAGCTGAGCGCTTGGGGATGAGTGTTAGTGATTTGTTAGCTGATAAAAATCCAGAATTGTCAGACGACTATTTGTCCTTGAAGCATAAGCTGCTTCGTATCCCAACGTATGGTGATAATCATCGTTTGGAGTTGCGTGAGTTGTATTTTAATCAAATTTATGAATTTTTCTATGACGGCTTGCCTGAAGATGAAAAATTAGTGATCGATTGTTTGCAATCAAAATTAGATGTTTATCGTAGTGGAGACGATGGTTTTGGTCTGGGCTTATTGCAGGATTACTGGTACCAGATGGTTCCTAAGGAGGCTTATTGCTTAAATAACCTTATCTTTTTAGATCTCTATTTGACGTGTTTTGCGCATAAACAAAATCGTGAACGCTTTTATAAAGAGGAGCAGTATGATGAGGTCATGCTTACGTTGTTGAATTTATCCTTTTTTTCAAGCGAGGAAAAGTGTCAACTCAATAATGTCCTCTTAAATCACATCAATATCGCTTTTGAGTTAGGGCGTTGGGATTACGTAGAGCAAGTTCTTGATAAGAGTTTTCATCTGATGGTGGATACTAATGATTATCAGAAACGTCCTATTATCAGTTTGGTGGAGTGGAAATACCGCTTATATGCTAAACATAGCATGGAAACAGCTCAAGAATCATATGGTCATGCGGTTTTATTTGCACAGTTGATGGGAGAAGACTTTTTAAAAGAAAAATTATCCGAAGAATGGTATAAAGATATGGCTGCCAGTCATACGTTTAAAAGATAGGAGACTGTTATGAAAAAATATATGTTTATTTATCTAGCTATGGTTGTTGTCGCTTTTGGTATGGGTTGGTGGGGCATTTAGTTGCTTTGCTTAGATACTCTCTCCATTTAGGAGAGGGTATTTTTATTTGTAGCTGACAAATGTCTCTGAAAATAGTACAATGTCACTATGAAACGATTTTTAGATAGTGATCCAATGGGAGATGAAGAGGTCGTTGAGCGAACTCTGAGACCCCAGTATTTAAGAGAATATATCGGTCAGGATAAGGTTAAAGATCAGCTCAGTATTTTTATTGAGGCGGCAAAAGTGCGTGATGAAGCGCTAGATCATGTATTGTTATTTGGCCCTCCTGGGCTCGGTAAGACAACGATGGCTTTTGTCATTGCTAATGAATTAGGGGTCAATCTCAAGCAAACCTCAGGACCTGTGATTGAAAAAGCAGGTGATTTAGTAGCGATTCTAAATGATTTAGAGCCTGGAGATGTTTTATTTATTGATGAGATTCACCGTCTGCCTATGGCTGTTGAAGAGGTCTTATATAGTGCGATGGAGGATTTTTACATTGATATTATGATAGGTGCAGGCGATACTAGTCGTAGTGTTCATTTAGAATTGCCACCGTTTACTTTGATTGGTGCAACAACTAGAGCAGGTATGCTGTCAAATCCGTTGAGGGCACGTTTTGGGATAACAGGTCATATGGAATACTATGAAGATGTTGACTTGACAGAGATTATTGAGCGGACGGCAGATATCTTTGAGATGGAGATAACACATGAAGCTGCTAGAGAGTTAGCAATGCGAAGTCGTGGAACACCTCGTATTGCCAATAGATTGCTTAAGCGGGTGCGTGACTTTGCACAGATTCGAGGAAATGGTTTGATTGATGAGGAGATGACCGATCAAGCGTTGACCATGTTAGATGTTGATCGTGAAGGATTGGATTATATTGATCAAAAGATCTTGAGGACTATGATTGAGATGTATCAGGGTGGACCAGTAGGATTAGCTACCTTATCTGTCAATATTGCTGAGGAGCGCGAGACGGTGGAGGATATGTACGAGCCTTATTTGATTCAAAAGGGATTTCTCATGCGGACACGAACAGGACGTTTGGCTACTAGAAAGGCGTATGAGCATCTCAATTATCCTTTACCAGAGATTAGTGATTAGAGACTGCAATCAGCGAGTCTTTCTTTTGTGTGCTTAGTAAGAAACCTAAGCATATATAGCTTAATGATAGGGAAAATGCTATAATAGAGGGTAATATAAAATGAGGGTAGTGTGATGAAGAAAGTATGTTTTGTCTGCTTGGGCAATATCTGTCGAAGCCCGATGGCAGAATTTGTGATGAAGGATTTAGACAAAGAAGGAAAGCTTGAGGTTGCTAGTCGTGCGACATCTGATTGGGAACATGGGAACCCGATTCATCGTGGCACACAAGCTATTTTCTCAGAGTATGCGATTGACTATGATAGTCATAAGACGTCTCAAAAGATTAGCCAAGAAGACTTTGCGTATTTTGATGTGATTGTCGGTATGGATGAGCAAAATGTTGCTGATTTATTGGGAATGTCAAACGGACGCTTTGATGATAAAATCGTCCTTTTTCGCTCAGGAGGTGTACCAGATCCTTGGTACACAGGTGATTTTGAAGAAACTTACGACCTAGTCAAAGAAGGCTGTGCCTCTTGGCTAGCCAAGTGGGCAGACTAAAATGATGAAAAAACTGGAAAAAACACAAGACCTCCAAAAACGTCCCCTTCCTCAATTGTCACGAGGAATGTGGGAGTTGATTGTTCTTTTGGTGATAGTTGTCTTTGCTTTGAGTGTCTTTACGGTCACTCTAAGATCTAGAGGGACTCTGACTTATAATAGTAGTACAGGCGCGTTGACTTATAAGGGTACGATTGTCAATCATCGTATGAACGGTCAAGGGCTACTTACCTATCCTAATGGTGATAGTTATGAAGGCCAACTGACCAATGGTGTCTTTAATGGTCAGGGGACTTTTAAAGCAAGCAGTGGTTGGTCTTATACAGGTGAGTTTAAAAATGGTAAACCAGACGGCAAAGGCACCTTGACTGCCAAAGATGGAACCGTCTATAAAGGGGAGTTTAAGCAGGGGATTTACCAAAAATGAGAATAAAATGGTTTTCACTGGTACGTATTACAGGCCTAGTGCTGGTTTTGTTGTACCATTTCTTTAAAAATACGTTCCCAGGTGGGTTTGTTGGTGTTGACATTTTCTTTACCTTTTCAGGGTATTTGATTACGGCATTATTGATTGATGAGTTTGCGCGTAGTTCTAAAATAGACCTTTTAGCGTTTTATAAGCGAAGGTTTTACCGCATCGTACCTCCACTTGTTTTAATGGTGTTGCTGACGATTCCGTTTGTCTTTTTAGTGCGTAGTGATTTTCGTGCTAATATTGGTCAGCAGATTTTAGCGGCTCTAGGATTTACTACCAATTTTTACGAGATATTGACGGGTAGTAGTTATGAATCACAGTTTATTCCGCATCTTTTTGTGCATACGTGGAGCTTAGCCATTGAGGTTCATTTTTACTTGCTCTGGGGATTTTTAGTCTGGTGGCTAAGTCGTACTGTTAAGACGCAGCAACGTTTGCGTGGTCAAATTTTTATTTTGTCACTCGGATTTTTCTTGGTCAGCTATTTGAGTATGTTTGTGCGTTCTTTTTTTGCAGCTAATCTCTCTAGCATTTACTTTTCGACTTTGTCGCATATTTTTCCTTTCTTTCTTGGTTCTGCTTTGGCAACCTTATCAGGTGTCAAGGAGACGATGGGACAATTCAGACGGACAGTTGCTAGATGGAGCTTGCGACGCGCTATTTTGACTATGGTAGTGAGTGGTGTAGGCTTAGCTTTTTTGACCTTCTTTCTCCAGTTTGAAAGTCAGCTAACGTATCTATTTGGTTTTTTGTTAGCTAGCTTATTAGCCTCAAATATGATTTATGGTGCTCGTGTTTTGCATGAAAAGACGCCTAATGTTAGTGAGCCCTTCTTGGTGACTTTCTTTTCAGATATCAGCTATGGCTTGTACTTATTTCATTGGCCGTTCTATGTGATTTTCAGTCAGATTGTTGACAATTGGTACGCTGTTTTCTTGACAATGCTCTTTTCGATTATCTTTTCAAGCTTGTCATTTTACATTATCGAGCCTTATATTGCTGGCAAGACCCCACAACTTTGGTCCATTGATATTGATTTATCTCCTTATCGCAAGTGGTTTGTAGCTATAGTCAGTGTGCTTGGCGGCATTACCGTTTTGACAATGGCTACGGCCCCTGCTATGGGAAATTTTGAGTCTGAATTATTAGTGAATTCGCTAGGCCAGGCACAAACATCTCTGAATCGCACGCATACTCTGCTTGCTGGAGATGCCAATGCTCTGAGTGATGTGACTGTGATTGGTGATTCGGTTGCCTTGCGCTCTAGTGCCGCATTTGCAGCAGATATGCCAGAAGCGCAGCTAGATGCTGCTGTTAGCCGTAATTTTGAAGGCGCTTATGAGATTTTTGAGCAAAGCATTCAAGCTGATAGCCTCTCGCAAATTGTCGTGTTAGCAGTAGGTGTCAATTCTTTAGATAATTATCAAGCGGAGTTACAGCAGTTTATTGATAAGCTACCATCAGGACATCGCTTGGTGCTTGTCAGTCCTTACAATGCTAAAAACCTCTCGGCTGTCAAGAATGTCAGAGACTATGAATTAGAGTTAGCGAAAAAGTATCCCTATGTCACGGTTGCTGACTGGTATCAGACTGCTATAGATAATCCTGCTATCTGGTTAGGGTCAGATGGTGTCCACTATAGCGATAGCGATGATACGGGTGCTAGTCTTTATGTCAAAACCATTAACGATGCGGTTAAAAAAGCAGCTAAACAAGAAGCCAAACCATAAAAGAGAAGCTTTTAGCTTCTCTTTTAGTGTCTTTCAAAAAGTATCTCAAATATTCTGAACATTTATGATATAATATTTTTTATAGATTATCTTTTGAGTGAGGACAGAGCATGACACTACTATATCAATCAACTCGTGACGCAGAAAATGTTGTGAGTGCTAGTCAAGCGATTTTACAAGGTTTGGCAATAGATGGTGGATTATTTACACCGCAGCATTTTCCTGATGTTGACTTGGATTTTGAACAATTGCAACATGCGTCTTATCAAGAAGTTGCTAAGCTCGTTTTAGGAGCATTTTTAGATGATTTTACAAGTGATGAGCTAGATTATTGTATCACTAATGCTTATGATGACAAATTTGATACGGCAACGATTGCGCCCTTGGTGCGTTTAGACGACCAGTACAATCTTGAGTTATTTCACGGCTCAACAATTGCTTTTAAGGATATGGCTTTGTCTATTTTGCCGTATTTATTGACAACATCGGCTAAAAAGCAAGGTGTGGACAATGATATTATCATTTTGACAGCAACATCTGGAGATACAGGTAAAGCTGCTATGGCAGGTTTTGCTGATGTTTCTGGAACGCAGATTATCGTTTTTTATCCCAAAGATGGTGTCAGCAAGATTCAAGAGTTACAAATGACGACCCAAACAGGTGAGAATACGCATGTTATCGCTATTGATGGGAACTTTGATGATGCTCAGACCAATGTTAAAGATATGTTTAACAATCCAGACTTGCGCCAGCGTTTATTAGCTAATCATAAGCAATTTTCATCAGCTAATTCGATGAATATTGGGCGTTTGTTGCCACAGATTGTTTATTATGTCTATGCTTATGCGCAGTTGGTCAAGACAGGTGAAATCACTAATGGACAGCCCATCAATATCACAGTACCAACAGGTAACTTTGGTAATATCTTAGCTGCTTATTATGCTTATAAGATTGGGCTTCCAGTTCATAAATTGATCTGTGCTTCTAACGAAAATAAGGTATTGACGGATTTCTTTAAAACATCTTTGTACGATAAAAAACGTGATTTTAAAGTGACGTCTAGTCCGTCTATGGATATCTTGGTCTCTTCCAATTTAGAACGCTTAATTTTCCATTTGTTAGATAATGATGCGCTCAAAACAAAAGACTTGATGACGGCTCTAGCAAATGATGGACAGTATCAGCTAGATGCGGTGCGTTCGGATATTTGGGAGTTATTTGAAGCAGGCTTTGCAACTGAGGAAGAGACATCTCAAGAAATTAAAGCGGTATATGAAGCTAATCAGTATATTGAAGATCCTCATACAGCAGTGGCTTCAAAGGTTTACCGTAAGTATCGTAGAGAAAGTGGTGATAACACTCCAACGCTTATTGCTTCTACGGCAAGCCCTTATAAATTTCCACGCGTGGTAGTTGAGGCGATCATTCAAGAAGAGGTGGCAGATGATTTTGCTGCCGTTAACGCACTACATGCCTTGTCCAAAGTAGCTATTCCAAAAGCTGTGGAGGGATTAGACAAGTTGCCAATTCGTCATAAGACAGTCGTTGAGAGTGCTGATATGCAAAAAAGCGTGGAAGCTTATCTTGGTCTTTAATCGCTCAGGGTTGAGACGTGTTTCTCAGCCCTTTCTTTTATGGTAAAATACCAATATGAATAATGAAAATCATCTTTATCGTCGCCAGCTTTTTCAGTTAGCCTTACCTGCGATGATGGAAAATATTTTACAAATTTTGATGGGGGTGACAGATACTTATCTCGTTACTCGCCTTGGCTTAGTCGCCATATCAGGTGTCTCTGTTGCCAATAATATTATTACGATTTATCAAGCTATCTTTATTGCCTTGGGTGCGGCAACATCAAGTTTAATAGCAAAGTATATAGGGCAAAAAAACGCCAAAGGGTGTTTACAATTGCAAGCCGATAGTATCGTCCTAGCTTTTATAGTCAGTTTGATTTTAGGAGGGCTCTCTCTTTTTGGGGGTGAAAGTCTTATTGGAGGGCTAGGTACTAATCAATCCGTTGCTCAGATTGGGGGACTTTATTTAGCCATAGTCGGTGGTGGTATCGTTAGTTTAGGGATATTGACGATCTTAGGTGCTATTCATAGGGCACAAGGACGTCCCAAGCTTCCGATGTATGTGAGTGCCTTTACCAATATCCTAAATGCCATACTGTCTGCTTTGTCTATTACGCTTTTTGACTTTGGAGTTGTCGGTATAGCAGGTGCTACGGTTCTATCACGTGTGGTTGGTTGCCTGATTTTAGCCAGGGCACTTCCAATGGTTGCTATTGGTCATAAGCTACGATTTAAGATTAGTCACGACTTGGTGGCTTTATCACTCCCCACGGCAGGAGAGCGCTTGATGATGCGTGCTGGTGATGTGGCTATTATTGCTATTATAGTGAGTTTTGGGACGCGAGTGGTTGCGGGAAATGCTGTCGGTGAGACCATCACACAGTTCAACTATATGCCTGGCATGGGGGTCGCAACAGCAGTGCTTATCATGGTAGCCAAAGCTTTTGGTGAGAAGGAATATCCGTCTATTAGTAGGATATTAAAGTTTTCTTATGCTAGTGCGGTTGCGATGATGTTTGCTATTGGAGGGCTTGTCTATGCTATGGGTCCTGTTATGTTACCCCTTTTTACCAAGGATACTCTAGCTATGGAGTCTGCTCGCACGGTGATGCTCTTTTCCTTTTTAGGAGGTCCAGCAACGGCAGGGACGCTTATTTATACAGCGTTATGGCAGGCATTAGGCAAAGCCAATCTCCCCTTTTATGCGACAAGCATTGGTATGTGGGGGGTGCGTATTGTCTTAGGCTACCTTTTAGGTATTGGTTTTGGATTAGGTTTAGCAGGTGTCTGGTTGGCAACTGTTTTAGATAATCTTTTCCGTTGGGCTTTTTTAGCGTTTTTGTACCGTTATTATCGTCATAAGTTATTCACTGAAATATAAAAAGAGATGGCTAGCCATCTCTTTTTATGATGCGGAGAAAGGGATTTGAACCCTCACACCCTAAGGTACATGCGCCTGAAGCATGCGTGTCTGCCATTCCACCACCTCCGCAAGCCTCTTTTATTATAGCTTGTTTTGACTCAAATGAAAAGGATTTTATTAAAATAGATGGACAATTATCTAAAACGACTGTCTTGTAAGCCTTTTTAAGTCATTTTATGGTATAATAATAGTATTGATAAAGCTAAAAAGGAGTTCATTTGCAAGGAAGAATTATAAAAGCACTGGCTGGATTTTACTATGTCGAAGCTCATGATAAAGTTTACCAGACACGTGCGCGTGGTAACTTCAGAAAAAAAGGTCAGACACCTTATGTAGGAGACTGGGTAGATTTCTCAGCGAAAGAGCAGTCAGAGGGTTACATATTGTCCATCCATGACCGTAAAAATGCTCTTGTCCGTCCTCCCATTGTCAATATCGATCAGGCAGTGGTTATTATGTCAGCCAAAGAGCCAGATTTTAGTCTTAACTTGCTAGATCGCTTTTTGTTACTCTTAGAGCACAAGGCGATTACCCCTATCATCTATATTTCTAAAACGGATCTTGTCGATGATATGTCTGAGTTGTTTGAGATGCAGGAGACTTACGAGAAGATAGGGTATACGTTTTGTCTCGATAGGGAGGCTCTCTTGCCACTTTTACAAGATAAGGTGACGGTTTTTATGGGGCAGACAGGGGTTGGAAAATCCACTCTCCTCAATAAAATAGCGCCAGGTCTTGATTTGGAGACAGCTGCGATTTCTGATAGTTTAGGGCGTGGACGTCATACGACACGAGCGGTCAGTTTGTATGACGTGCATGGCGGGAAAATAGCAGATACACCTGGCTTTTCATCTCTTGATTATGAGGTGAGTAGTGCGTCTGATTTAAGCGAGGGTTTCCCTGATATTAGACAGTTGAGTCATGGCTGTAAATTTCGCTCTTGTACACATACCCATGAGCCGCATTGCGCTGTAAAGAGTGCCCTAGACTCAGGACAACTTTTTGCGAGTCGCTATGATAATTACCTTCAATTTTTAAGTGAAATTGAAAATCGTCGTGAAACTTATAAAAAGACATTAAAAAGAAAGTAGGCTACCTTATGTATCAAGCTAAAATTGCCCCTTCTATCCTAGCTGCTGATTATGCTCGTTTTGCAGATGAGTTATATCGTATTGAAGCTACTGGTGCAGAGTACGTTCACATTGATATTATGGATGGACAATTTGTCCCTAATATTAGTTTTGGTTCTGATGTTGTTGCTAGTATGCGTAAGCACAGTAAGCTCGTTTTTGATTGTCATCTCATGGTTGTTGAGCCAGAGCGTTATGTGGATGCTTTTGCACAAGCAGGTGCCGACATTATGACGATTCATGTGGAAGCCACAAAGCACATCCATGGTGCTCTCCAAAAAATCAAAGCTGCTGGTATGAAGGCAGGCGTTGTGATTAACCCTGGAACACCTGTTGAAGCGCTGTATCCTGTCTTGAATTTAGTCGATCAAGTGCTTATCATGACGGTTAATCCAGGCTTTGGTGGTCAGGCATTTATCGCTGAGACCTTGGAGAAAGTTGAGGCAGTAGCCGCTATACGAGCTGAAAAAGGTTACACTTTTGACATTGAGGTAGATGGTGGTATAGATGATACAACCATAGCAAAAGCTGCAAAAGCTGGTGCTAATGTCTTTGTTGCAGGTTCTTATCTCTTTAAATCTGCGGATTTGACAGCACAGGTAGCAACGCTAAGGACAGCGCTTTATGACTAAGATAGCTTTAGTAGCAGGTGGTGATGTATCTGGTTTGGATTGGGCGTTTGACCTGTATGTTGGTATAGATGGCGGTGCTATGTATTTGTTTAAGCAGGGCTTGCCACTAGATTTAGCTATTGGCGATTTTGACTCGGTTAGTGCGGAGGACTTGTCACACTTAAGACAAGCAGCTAAAGAGTTGATAAAGGTCCCTAGGGAAAAAGATGACACAGATACTGAGCTTGCTGTCAAAACCATTTTTAAGCGTTATCCCAAGGCTCATGTGACTTTATTTGGTGCTTTAGGGGGGCGCTTAGACCATCTTTTGGGAAATATCTTTTTACCAAGTCATCCCACAATAGCTCCCTTTATGGAACAATTAACGATTTGTGATTGTCAAAATAAAATCACTTTCTTGCCAGGTGGACAGCAGACTCTCTCTCCTGATAATCGTATGGCTTATATTGCTTTTTTAGTTGAAGGAGGAAGTGGCTTTTTAGAGATTAAAGGCGCCAAGTATGAACTGACTAAAGATGTTATAGTTGATCGTCGATTTTATGCTAGCAATGAATTTATCCAGCAACCTATTGTGATAAAGACGGATGGAGACTATGTGATGGTTATAGAAAGTGAGGATAGGCGGTAGTGCAGGTGGTGATTCTTTGTCTTCTGATTTTGCTATGCTGTATTGGTATTTTCTTATATCAGAAGATGACAGATTTAGAACGTCAGATGGAGAAGCATTTGGAAGATTATGCGGATAATTTATCTGAGCAAGTCTCTTATCAAATTGGGAAAGCACAACAAGAGCAGCTGCTAGCATTGACACAACAGCTTAATCATCTGCAGACAGACATTTATCAGCAATTGAGTGATATTCGAGAGGTGTTACATCATCATTTGACGACTAATCGTGATAAGACTGATCAGCGTCTTGATAGTATGCGTCAGCAACTGCAGCAGTCTGTGGCAGCACTTCAAGCGTCCAACGAAGAGCGTCTTGAGCAGATGCGCCAAACGGTTGAAGAAAAATTAGAAAAAACCTTGCAAACACGTCTGCAAGCTTCTTTTGAGACTGTCTCTAGGCAGCTAGAAAGTGTCAATCAAGGTTTGGGTGAGATGAAAACAGTCGCTAAAGATGTTGGTACACTCAATAAAGTTCTCTCAAATACCAAGACACGAGGCATTATGGGCGAGCTTCAGTTGGGACAGATTATCGAGGATATCTTGACAGAGAGTCAGTATGAGCGTGAGTATGCTACGGTTAAAGGTTCAAATGAGCGCGTGGAATATGCGATTAAGTTGCCTGGAAATCACGATGATTATGTTTATCTGCCTATTGACTCGAAGTTTCCGCTGGAAGATTATTATCGCTTAGAGGAAGCCTATGAATCGGCAGATAGAGAGGGTATCGAACGTCATCGTAGGGCACTTTTGGCTAGCATTAAGCGTTTTGCTAAGGATATACAGTCTAAGTATCTTCACCCACCTGAGACGACTAATTTTGGTATTTTATTTTTGCCGACAGAAGGCCTTTATGCCGAAGTTGTTCGTCAACCAGCCTTTTTTGATGCACTGCGTCGTGATGAGCAGATTGTTGTGGCAGGTCCTACTACTTTGTCAGCTCTTTTAAATTCGCTTCAAGTTGGCTTTAAAACGTTAAATATTCAAAAGAATGCGGATGATATTAGTAAGATTCTGGGGAATGTTAAATTAGAATTTGATAAGTTTGCTATCTTGCTCCAAAAAGCGCATAAACAAATCAATACAGCAAGTAAAAGTATCAATAGTTTATTGACAACGCGTACTAGAGCTATTACCAGAGCACTAGATACCATTGAGAATTATCAAGATGACGACACCAAAACACTTTTAGGGCTGGTGCCATTAGAAGAGGAAGTAGATGAAGATTAAAGACATGAAAAAAGACAGTCTTTTTGAAGGATTTTACTTTATCAAAAAGGCTGAGATTCGCAAAACACGAGCAGGAAAAGATTATATCGCAATGACTTTCCAAGATGATAGCGGAGAGATATCTGGAAATTTGTGGGATGCCAAAGACTACAATATTGAAGAATTTGTCGCAGGAAGAGTAGTCTATATGAAAGGACGCCGTGAGGTTTATAATGGTATGCCGCAGGTCAATCAAATCAGTTTGCGTTTACCTATGGATGGAGAGCCTAGTGACCCAGCTCTTTTTAAAGAAAAATCTCCTGTGAATCTAACAGAAGTAAGAGATTATTTAGAACAGACAATGTTTCGTATTGAAAATGCAGTCTGGCAACGGATTGTCCGCAATCTCTATCGAAAACATGACCAGTCTTTTTATTATTATCCTGCTGCTAAAACTAACCATCACGCCTTTGAATCAGGATTAGCCTTTCACACAGCGACTATGATTCGTTTAGCCGATAGCATTGCTGATATTTACCCAGAATTAAACAAAAGTTTACTATTTGCAGGGATTATGCTACATGATTTAGCTAAGGTGATTGAGTTATCTGGCCCTGAAAATACCGAATACACAACACGTGGCAATCTTATTGGTCATATTGCTCTGATTGATGAAGAAATAACAAAGGCCATTATTGAGTTGGGTATTGATGATGCTCGTGAAGATGTGATTGTGCTACGTCATATGGTGTTAAGTCACCATGGTCTTTTGGAGTATGGTAGCCCAGTGCGTCCACGTATTATGGAAGCTGAAATACTTCATATGATAGACAATATTGATGCCAGCATGATGATGATGTCAACTGCTTTGTCTCGTGTGGATAAGGGAGAGATGACCAGTCGCTTATTTGCTATGGATAATCGTTCTTTTTACAAACCTAAATTATAAAATACAAGCTAAAGTCGAACATTTCATTTAGAATGTTCGACTTTTTATTAAAATATGGTATAATAAATCAAAAAATGATAAGCATTGGAGGTTTTTCTATGAAATTGAGACGCAGCGAACGCATGGTTGTCATCTCCAATTATTTGATTAACCATCCCTATCAACTCATTAGTTTAAATACATTTGCCAATCAATATGAAGCCGCAAAATCATCCATATCAGAAGATATTGCTATTATCAAAAAAGCTTTTGAAGAAGCTGGGATTGGTCATATAGAGACCTTGACAGGAGCCAGCGGTGGTGTTCTCTTTACTCCAGGAATCAATCGAGAAGATGCTCAACATATTGTTGAGGATTTACGCATTAGGCTTTCTGAGAGTGATCGTATTTTGCCAGGCGGATACATCTATTTGTCAGACCTTCTTAGCACCCCTCATATTTTAAAAAATATTGGGCGCATTATCGCAGATACATTCAACAATCAAAAAATTGATGCCGTTATGACGGTTGCAACTAAGGGTGTGCCGCTTGCTAATGCAGTTGCTAATATTTTAAATGTTCCTTTTGTTATCGTTCGTAGAGACCTTAAGATTACAGAAGGCTCGACAGTTTCAGTTAATTATGCATCAGGGTCTAGTGATCGTATTGAAAAGATGTTTTTATCGAAACGTAGCTTAAAACCAAATAGTCGAGTTCTTATTGTGGATGATTTTCTAAAAGGAGGAGGCACAATCTCTGGGATGATTAGCCTCTTAAAAGAATTCGAAAGCCAACTGGCAGGTGTTGCTGTTTTTGCTGAAAACACGCAAGAAAATAAAGAACGTCCTTTCACCTATACATCTTTGTTAAAAGTCTCTTCCATTGACGTACTTGCTAATGAAGTATCTGTTGAAATAGGGAATGTTTTTGATAATCATTAAACTGCAAGATTTTTTCTTGCAGTTTTTTAAAAACCTCTTGACAAGTTAGAAAAAAGTTGATAGATTAGTGTAGTTGTCAATTGAGTGTTCACGTCATCCTGAGAAAAAGTTTTGAAAAAAACTTTAAAAAAGCTGTTGACAAGTGATTTAAAA
>NZ_JBLBUC010000009.1:0-61907 GCF_047290665.1 Streptococcus lishijunsis
TTGTCTACAAACCAGTAGGAAGCTATGTACCAGTTGATCCAGATGGTAACCCAATCGGACCTAAGACTCCTTACACAAACGATCCAAACGATCCAAGTAAGGTAACTGGAAATAACACACCAGTGACTCCAGATGGTTACGACCCACAAAATCCAGATGGTACAAACAATACCTACACTCCAAATGACGATCCAACTAAGGATACTGAACAACCATTTACAAAATCTAAGACTCCAGAACCAGAAACTCCGGAAACTCCAGAAACACCGGCTGAGCCTAAACAACCAGGTACACGTGAAGTTCCAATTTACGAAACACGTACTCAAGTTGTCGAAGGCTACGAAACCGTTTATAGTCGTGAGAGAGTACGTAAAGTACGTCAAACACTTCCAGAAACTGGTGATGAGTCTAATGCCGCAACTGCCGCAACTGTTGGTGGTGTATTGATGGCAACACTTGGTCTATCAGGTCTTGCTCGCCGCAAAAAACGTGACGAATAAGACACCTAATCACTTTGCTAGCTCCAAGCTTGATTAACAAGTTTGGAGCACAAGGTGGTCAGCGTTAATATGGAGATGAGTTATCTAACATATGAGGTAAAGGTATTATGTTTGTTCTAATTAGTATTGCTATTATAACCTTGGTGGCATTTGTATCATTATTTGTTGCTGAAGTTATAAGGACTAAAAAATATGGTGTCCGTAAGGTCAAACCATTACGTGTTTTGTTGAATTGGTTATTGATAGTTTTCTTTGTATTTAGTATTGTTGGGATAGGCGTCGTTAGTTCTGTAAAATCATCTAACAGACAAGCGACAGCTACCAGTCAAAAATCAACTTCATCTAGCATATCTACTAAGAAGAGTAGTTCTTCAGCATCTACCTCATCGTCTTCAACTTCCAGTGAAGCATCTGAGACCTCTCAAAGTGAACGTTCGGAAGTTTCTTCTGAAGAAACCCCAGCACAGGCCAATGCTAGTGTTCCTACTCAGGAGTATGCCCAAGCAGCAGATATGAGTGCACAAACACAGGCAATCACATCAGCTAGTGAGGAAGAGTACTGGGAAGAAGGTGAGCTGACTTCTACGACGATACCTTATTCTTATACAACCTCTGTCACAGAGATTGTAGGCTCAAGAACTGAGTTAGTTGAATAAGTATCATGAATTGCTGTAGAAGCGAACATATGCTTTCCTTATGTAGATAGCTAAAAAGAGAACCTTAGGGTTCTCTTTTTTTATTTTGGGAATGGTTATGATACAATGAGATGAGAAGGAGGAGACTTATGTTTAAAGATGCCAGTGAGATGACTTTGGCTGCTCAAAAGAAGCAGGTCAGCCCTAAGGAATTGGTGGAGCATGCGATTACGATTATTGAGCGAGAAAATAAAAGAGTCAATGCTGTTGTTAGTGAGCGATTTGAAAAAGCTTTAGACGAAGCTAGTAAAGCCATCTTTCAGGGGCAAGCCTTTTTTGGTGTCCCCTTGTTACTTAAAGATTTGGGACAAGAAATGGCTGGTGAACCTTCTACATGTGGCTCTCGTCTGCTAGAAAAGACTATTATGACAGAGACAGACCATTATGTGAAAAGCTTGGAACGCCTAGGTTTCATTATCATTGGTCGGACAAATACACCTGAATTTGGGTTTAAAAATATTTCAGATAGCGATTTGCACGGTTCTGTTAATTTACCAGCTGATATTAGTCGTAATAGTGGTGGTTCATCTGGTGGAGCGGCAGCTGCGGTAGCATCTGGTATGGTGCCTCTGGCAGCAGCCAGCGACGGTGGTGGCTCTATTCGTATTCCTGCCTCATTTAATGGTTTGATTGGTTTAAAGCCAAGTCGAGGGCGCATACCTGTTGGACCAAGAAGTTTTCGCGGTTGGCAAGGAGCTTCGGTCCAGTTTGCCTTGACCAAATCTGTGCGAGATACGACAAGGCTACTCTATCATTTGCAGACCTGTCAGCTAGAAAGCCCCTTTCCTTTACCCACCCTCTCGAAGCTTGCTTTAGATGATAGGTCTTTTAAAAAGTTACGTATTGCCGTTTCTTATGATTCGCCTATTAACAGCTCTGTATCAAGTGAGGCTGTAGTTGCGCTGAATCAGACGATTTCGCAATTACAAAGCTTGGGTCATGAGGTTGAAGTGATTGATAAGGCTATCATTGACGGTAGAGAGGCGATGCAAACGTATTATCTTGTCAATAGTGTTGAGACAGCTTTGATGTTTCAACAGATGGAAAACTCTTTAGGACGTCAGCTAAGACAAGATGATATGGAATTGATGACTTGGTCTATCTTTAAGACAGGGCAATCTATTGATGCAGTGACTTATGCTCAGCTACTTGCCAAGTGGGACAGTTATAGTTATCAGATGCATTGTTTTCACCAGCACTATGATTTGCTTTTGACACCGACAACTGCTGATGTAGCCCCTAAACACCATCAGTTTGACTTATCTCATTCTCTAAAAGAAGCGCTTAGCGAGATTGAACACTATCAAAGGCAGGAGCAAGAAGAGCTGATTTGGACTATGTTTGAAAAAAGTCTTTCCTTGACACCTTTTACCCAACAAGCGAACCTGACAGGTCAACCTGCTATATCTCTACCTGTCTATAAGACTTCTGCAGGCTTACCTTTAGGCGTCCAGTTGGTGGCAGCTAAAGGAAGAGAGGATATCTTATTAGCTGTAGCAAGACAATTAGAGGAGATAGGGGCTTTTATACAATAGAATTCTGAGTCGCGAGAGCTAAATAGTTGAATAAATGCTGGAAAATCGGTATTGTCAATAGGTAAGCGTTTTTAAGTTTACCTATTTTTAAAAGGAGATTGTTTATGAAAAAGATATTATCACTTCTTGCCTTATGTGTGCTAGTGACTTTAGGTCTTGTAGCTTGTCGTAAGGCATCAAGTTCGCAAAATTGGGAGACGATTGCCTCTTCAAAAACGATTAAAGTCGCTACCTCAGGTACTCTTTATCCTCAATCTTATCATGATGATAAGAATAATCTGACAGGGTATGATGTGGAGATCATTAAAGAAGTAGCTAAACGTTTAGACTTGAAGGTCGAGTTTGTAGAAATGAATGTCGATGGTATGTTGACCGCTCTTAATAGTGGCCAAATTGATCTAGCAGGTTATTCTATCGAAAAAGATAGTAAAAATGCAAAGAAATTTCTCTATACAACGCCTCATAAATATTCTTTTGGGTCTATGATTGTGAGACAATCTGATGACTCAGGTATTGCTTCCTTGGAGGATTTAAAAGGGAAAAAAGCAGCAGGTGCAGCGACGACATCTTACATGAAAGTGGCTAAAAAATATGGTGCTGAATTAGTTATTTATGATAATGTGACCAATGATGTTTACCTTCGTGATGTTGCTAATGCACGTACAGATGTCATCCTCAATGACTACTATCTGCAAAAAATGGCCTCAAGTGCCTTACCAGATATTCCAGTAAAGATTTTAGAAGGTGTTTATTATAACCCTTCACAGGCTAATTTTGCGATAAAAAAAGGCAATACAACCTTGCAAGAAAAAGCCAATGACACGCTTGAGGATATGCGTCAAGATGGTACTCTTCAAAAGTTATCTAAGCAATTCTTTGCAGGCCAAGATGTCACTCAAGAAAAAGATTATGATTACCCTGTCATTGATGTCTCAGATGTGGAGTAGTCTATGTTTATTGATATCGCTCTTATAATCAAGAGCATCCCTTATGTTCTCTCAGGATTGCCCTATACACTTGGGATATCGGCGTTAAGCTTTATGACAGGCTCTGTCTTAGGGATTTTGATTGCCATTATGAGGCGCTCAAATAAGGCTATGCTGGCTATTTTAGCTAGGATTTATGTATCAACGATGCGCGGAGTTCCCATGATAGTTGTTTTGTTTATGCTTTATTTTGGTTTGCCTTATCTGGATATGGAGTTACCAGCTTTACTGTGTGCTTATATCGGCTTTAGCTTAGTGAGTGCTGCTTATATCTCAGAAGTGTTTCGTTCAGCTATTGAAGCGGTGGATAAGGGGCAATGGGAAGCAGCAGTAGCACTTGGTTTATCTCAAAAAGTGGTGATTAGAAAAATTATCTTGCCACAGGCCTTTCGGATTGCCATACCGCCTTTAGGAAATGTCGTCATTGACATGGTCAAAAGCTCATCTTTAGCTGCGATGATTACAGTTCCTGATATTTTCCAAAATGCTAAAATTGTTGGTGGGCGTGAATGGGATTATATGTCTATGTACATCTTAGTAGGTTTTATCTATTGGTCCTTATGCTTTATCTTAGAATATTATCAAACAAAGCTAGAAAAACGTCTTAAAACATATTAAAAAACGCCTATTGGCGTTTTTTTAGTCGATTAGGTGGAAGTTTTGATGTTTAAGTGTGATTTGACGAGCCTTGGTAAAGGTATGTAATTGTTTTAATTCTTCTTTATTGGTGATGATATTGATGACACTTCCAGAGCGCCCCATACGCCCTGTACGACCTGTTCGATGGATGTAGCTTTCCTTATCACGTGGTAGCTCTGCATTGACCACATAGTCTAATGCCTCAATATCAAGACCACGAGCTAGTAAGTCAGTCGTCAACAATAAAGACAGCTCATGCTTTTTAAAACGCTCTAGGATCACTTTTCGAAAAGCGAGATTAACATCACTAGCTAGAGACAGAGCTGAAGCACCGTGGTATTGCAGTTTTTCCTCACAAGCCCCTAGATGAGACAGGTTATTAAAGAAAACCAGTGCTCGAAAATCATCTATATTGGCTAATTTTCGTAAGAAATCTGTCTTGTCACGCTTATCAAGCTTGATGTAGTAGTGGCTGATATCAGGGCTTGTATCTTGGTTGACATCAATAGTCTGTGTGTCTGCTGCTAGTAAGTTATTGTTGATTTGATGTGTCGCTGAGATGTAAATCATCTGATGTTGGCGTGGGACATGGTGACAGATACGCTCAACAAATGAATATTGAGAGTCGCTTAGAAGAGCGTCAAATTCATCTAGGATGATCGTATCGATAGACATCATTTTAATTTTTTTAAGCTTGATCAGCTCATAAATACGACCTGCCGTCCCGATGAGAATTTCAGGTCCTTTTTTGAGACGTTCGATTTGCCTTTTTTGGCTAGAGCCTGATAAGAAGACCTGTGCCCTTAATCCGATAGGCTCTGCCCATTCTTTTGTGACGTGAAAGAGTTGCCCTGCTAATTCAGAATTTGGGGCTAATATAAGCAGTTGTTGGGCTTTTTTAGGAGTGAGTTTTAAGAGTGCAGGTAGTAGATAAGCAAGGGTCTTACCTGTACCTGTCGGACTGATGCCAAGAACATTGTGTCCTTCTGAGATGGGCGTAAAAAGGGCTTCTTGAATAGCCGTAAATTGAGTGATATCATGCTTTGTTAAAAGCGTTTTCCAGACATCTGGAAATGGATGCATAGTAAAACCTCGTCTCTTCTTTTTCTTTATTATACCAAAAAATTAGCCTTAATGGCGTGAAAGAGACTTTTTGAAAAAGAAAGCTATCTAAAAGCCAAGACTATTCCCATATGACGTAATTTATAGTAAAATAGATAAGAATATGTCGAGAAATGGAGTTGTATATGCGTAAAAAACCAATTATCATTGGCGTTACAGGTGGTTCTGGTGGTGGAAAGACCAGTGTGTCACGAGCTATTTTGGCAAATTTTCCAGATGAAAATATTGCCATGATTGAACACGATTCTTACTATAAAGATCAAAGCCATCTGACTTTTGAGGAGCGTGTAAAGACTAATTACGATCACCCACTAGCCTTTGATACGGACTTGATGATTGAACATATCAATGAGCTGATCTCAGGGCGTCCTGTGGATATTCCTATCTATGATTACACTCAGCACACTAGAAGTGATGAGACCTATCGTCAAGAGCCTCAAGATGTTTTCATCGTTGAGGGGATTTTGGTGCTTGAGGATAAACGTTTACGTGATTTGATGGATATTAAGTTGTTTGTGGATACAGATGATGATATTCGTATTATTCGCCGCATTAAGCGTGATATGGAGGAGCGTGGTCGTAGTCTTGATAGCATTATCGAACAATATACGAGTGTTGTTAAGCCTATGTATCATCAATTTATCGAACCTACTAAGCGTTATGCTGATGTCGTTATCCCTGAGGGTGTCAGCAATGTTGTGGCTATTGATCTGATCAATACCAAGATTGATAGTATCTTGACAGAAGAATAAAAAAAAGAGAGGTTTACCTCTCTTTTTTAGGATTATTTGTAGTTACGAGACTCAAGTCCTTCTTCTTCAAGGAAGAGACGTAGTGGTACGAGCTCTTCAGCTTCGTATTTTTCTTTGTAGGCTGCGATTTCTTCAGCAGAGTAAGCTTTTGGATCCAAGCGAAGTTCAGGTGCTTCTACTGGAAGTGGACGGTGTTGAGTGATACGTGCATCAACAACAACCGTTTTACCAGCCTTGTTTAATTCAACAGCTTCTTTGATAACAGCGTCGATGTCTTCGATACGATCAGCACGTAAACCAACAGCACCTTGGGCTTCAGCAATCATAGTGTAGTCAGGGTTTGTGAAGTCAACACCAAACAAGTGTTTGTTAGTATCTTCGTATTTGTTTTTAATGAAGGCATACTCAGCATTTGAGAAGACCACATTGATAACTGGAAGGTCATATTGAACGTTTGTAATCACGTCTGGGTAGCACATACCAAAGGCACCGTCTCCCATGATGTTCCACACTTGGCGATCTGGGTTGTCTTTTTTAGCCGCGATACCACCAGGAAGGGCAATACCCATTGTTGCAAAGAGTGGAGATGTACGCCACATATTTTTAGGGGTCATGTGAAGGTGACGTGTAGAGGTTTGAGTTGTGTTACCCACGTCGATTGAGTAGATAGCATTGTCATCAGCATATTTGTTGATAGCATTGTAAACTTGATACAATTGAAGGTCACCTTCAGTTTTGCCTTCAAGCTTGTTCATGTAATCACGCCAGTTTTGGTTGTTTTTAACAACTGCACGCCACCATGGAGTAGATTCCATAGGGTTGACTTTGTCTAAGATAGCTTTTGTAGCGTCTTTGACATCTCCAAGGATAGAAGCATCTAGTGCATGACGTTTACCAAGTTTGTAAGGATCAATATCAACTTGAATGAATTTTTCAATGTTTTTGAAAGTGTTGTACACTTCTGAGAATGGGAAGTTACATCCAAGGAAGAGAACAGTGTCTGCCTCAAAGATCACTTCGTTAGCTGATTTCCAACCGACACGGTAAGCTGAACCAGTCAAGCCTTCGTAGTCCCACTCAAACGCTTCAAAGTTTTTACCAGTTGTAATGATAGGTGCTTTGATTTTACGTGAAAGCTCTGTAACGACCTCGCCAGCACCAACACCACCAAAACCAGCATAAATAACAGGGCGTTTAGCATTGTTTAGGATGTCAACAGCTTTATCAATCTCAGCTTGGTTCAAAGCAGGTGCGATAAAGGTACGGTCGTAAGAACCTGAACCATAGTAAGAATCAGCGTCGATTTCTTGGAAACCAAAGTTTACAGGGATTTCAACAACAGCTGGCCCTTTTTTAGCGATAGCAGCACGGCAAGCTTCGTCGATTACTTTTGGCAATTGCTCAGCGTAAGCCACGCGTTTGTTATAGACAGCAACACCGTTATACATTGGGTTTTGGTTCAATTCTTGGAAAGCGTCCATGTTCAATTCATTAACTGGGCGTGATCCAAGGATAGCAAGAAGTGGTGTTGCATCCATAGCAGCGTCATAGATACCGTTAATCAAGTGTGTAGCACCTGGTCCACCAGAACCCACACAGACACCGATTGAGCCACCAAATTTAGCTTGCATAAGAGCAGCTAGAGAACCAGTCTCTTCATGGCGTACTTGTAAGAAATTGATGTCTTTATCTTCAGCAAGAGCATCCATCAATGAGCTAAGTGTTCCAGATGGAATACCATAGATAGTATCTACTCCCCATGTTTTTAACACGTTAAGCATAGCTGCAGAAGCAGTGATTTTTCCTTGACTCATAATGATAAGTCTCCTTTAAAAAAATAGAATAGAAGTGTTATTATTGATTAATAAGAAAGCGCTTCAATCAATGATACCCTTCAAGTTTAACACACTTTCATAGACTAAGCCAATGATATGCTCACTAACTATACATCTTTTATGTATTTGTATAGTATAACACGTGATAACCTAAATTGCTGTTATAGTTGATAATCTTTCATTTTTTCATGAAAAAAGATGGCAATTTCTATTGACAAAATAATCTGAAAATTGTACACTATTATCTATAAACATCCAAGGAGAGAGTCAAATGATTACAGTATCTACAGTTTTGTTGTTGATAAGGGAGGGCTGATGCAAGAGCATTAGTCCTGTTTGGCTTACCAAGCGGGAAAAAGCACCTCGCTTGGTAGTGGGGTGTTTTTTTAGTAGATTATTAGAAAAGGTGAAACTATGCAAAGAGTTGAATTTCTTGATACGACATTACGAGATGGTGAGCAGACACCAGGCGTTAATTTTTCCATCAAAGAAAAGTTAGCTATTGCAAAACAGTTGGAAAAATGGGGAGTATCTTCTATTGAAGCGGGCTTTCCTGCAGCTAGTCCTGATTCATTTGAAGCGGCTAGGGAGATTGCAAAAGCTATGACAAGGACTGCAGTATCTGGTCTGGCACGCTCTGTCAAATCAGATATTGATGCTTGTTATGAAGCCCTTAAAGAGGCGAAGTATCCTCAGTGCCATGTCTTTATTGCAACGAGTCCTATTCATCGTCGTTTTAAGCTCAACAAGTCAAAAGAGGAGATTTTAGCAATTATTAAAGAGCATGTCGCTTATGCGCGTGAGCGGTTTGATGTGGTTGAATTTTCTCCAGAAGATGCGACACGCACCGAGCTTGATTATCTTTTAGAAGTGTGTCAGACTGCTGTGGATGCAGGGGCCTCTTATATCAATATCCCAGATACCGTAGGTTTTAGCACACCTGAGGAGTATGGGAATATCTTTAAGTATTTGATTAGCCATATCAAGTCAGAGCGTGAGATTATCTTTAGCCCGCATTGCCACAATGACTTAGGTATGGCTGTGGCTAATACCCTGTCTGCGATTAAAAATGGAGCAAGGCGAGTAGAAGGTACTATCAATGGTATTGGTGAGCGAGCTGGTAATGCTGCTCTTGAAGAAGTCGCTGTAACGCTTAAAATCAGAGAGGAATACTATAACGTATCCAGTGACATTTGTCTAAAAGAGACGCTCCATACTTCTGAGATGGTGTCTCGCTTCTCAGGAATTCCCCTTCCTAAAAATAAGGCAGTCGTTGGAGGCAATGCTTTTTCACATGAATCTGGTATTCATCAAGATGGTGTCCTTAAAAACCCACTAACGTATGAAATCATTACACCTGAGCTGGTCGGTGTGACTAACAATGCCTTACCACTGGGCAAATTGTCTGGTCGTCATGCTTTTGTGGAAAAACTGCATGATTTGAATCTTGACTTTAATGAAGAAGAGCTAAATACTTTATTTGCCAAGTTTAAAGCACTGGCCGATAAAAAACAGGCTATTACTGATGCTGATATCATAGCTTTGGTAGCTGGTGTTGACATTGACAATCCAGAAGGTTTTCGTTTTGATAATCTAAGGTTAAGCTCAAACAGCGATGAGACGATTAGTGCAGAAGTCTTGATGGTCAATACAGATCAAGAACAAGTCTCTATCAGTGCTACTGGAAAAGGTTCTGTTGAGGCGATTTACAATGCTATTGATCTCTTTTTCAACCAACATGTGACGCTTCTTAGCTATACGATTGATGCCGTGACAGATGGCATTGATGCGCAAGCGCGTGTATCGGTGTCGATTGAAAATAAAGACACTGGCACTATCTTTAATGCCTCAGGGATTGATTTTGATGTGCTAAAGGCAGGAGCTATCGCTTATATCAATGCGAATGCTTTGGCGCAAAAGGAAAATAGAGGTCAGATAACACAGCGCTTATCAGAAAAAGAGGTGTAAGGAGTATGACATATCATATAGTGACTTTAGCAGGTGATGGTATCGGTCCTGAAATTATGCAGGCAGGACTTGAGGTGCTGGCCTGTGTTTCTCAAAAAGTCGGCTTTAGCTATGAGACGAGAGCCTATGACTTTGGAGGAGCGGCGATCGACAGTCATGGACATCCTTTGCCTGAGGAAACGCTTAAAGCTGCGAAGTCAGCTGATGCGATTTTGCTTGCGGCAATTGGTAGTCCTCAATATGACAAAGCAGCTATTCGTCCTGAACAAGGTCTATTAGCTCTTCGAAAAGAGCTGGATTTATTTGCTAATGTTCGACCTGTAAAGCTGTTTGAGGCCATAGAACACCTGTCTCCTCTAAAAAATGATCGTATCAGAGGTGTTGACTTTATAGTAGTTCGTGAGTTGACGGGCGGGATTTATTTTGGAGAGCATGTGTTAGAAGCTGATCGAGCATGTGATACCAATTCTTACACAGCTGTTGAGATTGAGCGGATAATGCATAAGGCTTTCCAGCTAGCTAGACATAGACGAAATAAAGTGACTAGTATCGATAAACAAAATGTACTTGCCACTTCAAAATTATGGCGTCAGGTAGCTGAAAAAGTCGCTAAAGAGTATCCTGATGTCATCCTAGAGCATCAGCTTGTCGATAGTGCCGCGATGACGATGATCACCAATCCTAAGCGTTTTGATGTCTTGGTTACTGAAAATTTATTTGGAGATATTTTATCAGATGAATCAAGTGTTCTCTCTGGTACTTTAGGTGTCATGCCATCGGCTAGTCATTCCGATAATGGCCCCAGTCTTTATGAGCCGATACATGGTTCAGCGCCTGATATTGCGCATAAAGGGATAGCTAATCCTATCAGTATGATTTTATCGGTAGCCATGATGTTACGTGAGAGTTTTGGGGAGCAAAAAGGGGCTGCTATGATTGAAGGAGCTGTTGAGAAGGCACTGTTAGACGGTATTTTGACAGCAGATTTGGGTGGTAATGCTAGTACTAAAGAGATGACTGAGGCGATTATAGCACGATTAGTGTCAGTGAGATAGAAAAGAGGAAGCAGATGAGTGGAAAATCTATCTTTGATAAACTGTGGGATAGACATGTCATAAAAGGTGTAGAGGGTGAACCACAGCTCATGTATGTCGATCAGCACTATATTCATGAGGTGACAAGTCCTCAAGCTTTTGATGGCCTTAGAGAGGCAGGTAGAAGGGTCAGAAGACCTGATTTGACATATGGTACTTTTGATCATAATGTACCTACGGTTAATATCTACGATATTCGAGATGTCATCTCAAAAGCACAAATGGATGCTTTAGCGAGAAATGTGAAAGAATTTGATATTCCTCATGCCGCACATGGATCTGATTTGCAAGGGATTGTTCACATGATTGGACCTGAGACAGGGCGGACTCAACCTGGAAAGTTTATCGTTTGTGGGGATAGCCATACCGCTACACATGGGGCTTTTGGAGCGATTGCTTTTGGTATTGGAACAACTGAGGTAGAGCATGTGTTTGCGACTCAGACTATCTGGCAAGTAAAGCCTAAGAAATTGTTGGTGAAATTTACCGGGAAAGCCCCAAAAGGTGTGTATGCCAAAGATTATATTTTAGCGCTTATAGCAAGGCATGGAGTAGCGCTTGGTGTGGGCTATGTTGTGGAATATCAAGGTGAAGCTATAGAAGCTCTGAGTATGGAAGAGCGCATGACTATCTGCAATATGTCTATTGAATTTGGCTCAAAAATGGGGATCATGAATCCAGATCAGAAGACTTATGATTACCTGTCGCAAACGAAACATCGCCCTAGTGATTTTAGCGCTGCGCTAAAAGATTGGCAGACCTTGGTATCAGACAGTGATGCGACTTATGACAAGGTGATTGAGTGTGATGTCTCTCAATTAGCGCCTATGGTGACTTGGGGGACTAATCCTGCAATGGGTGTAGGTTATGACCAGCCTTTTCCTGAGATACAGGATATGAATGACGAGAGGGCGTACGCTTATATGCAGCTAAAGCCTGGTCAAAAGATTGGTGATATTAAGTTGGGTTATATCTTTTTGGGGTCTTGTACCAATGCTCGCTTGAGTGATTTGAAGGTGGCAGCCAGATTTGTCAAAGGGAAGAAAATTGCAAAAGGCATGACAGCTATTGTCGTACCTGGTAGCCGACCTGTTAAACACGCCGCTGAGCGCTTAGGTTTAGACAAAATTTTTACAGACGCAGGCTTTGAGTGGCGAGATCCAGGTTGTTCCATGTGTTTGGGGATGAATCCAGACAAGGTACCTGAAGGTATTCACGCTGCTTCGACTAGTAATCGTAATTTTGAGGATCGTCAAGGTGTTGGAGCTAGGACGCATTTGTGCAGTCCAGCCATGGCAGCCGCCGCTGCAATTGCAGGGCGTTTTGTAGATGTGAGGCAACTAGAGATGACGATTGATGAGGAGGTATGATGGAAGCATTTACCTTATATAAGGGCACGACAGTGCCTTTGATGAATGACAATATCGATACTGACCAGATTTTACCCAAGCAGTTTTTAAAGCTGATTGATAAAAAAGGCTTTGGACGATACTTGATGTATGAGTGGCGTTATTTAGATAACAACTATACTGAAAATCCAGACTTTATCTTTAATCAAACGCCATACAAACAGGCGACCATTCTCATTACAGGGGATAATTTTGGGGCTGGTTCATCCCGAGAACACGCCGCTTGGGCTTTGGCAGATTATGGGTTTAAAGTGGTGATAGCAGGTTCTTTTGGGGATATTCACTATAATAACGAGTTAAATAATGGCATCTTACCTATTGTTCAGCCACTCTATGTGAGAGAGCTTTTGGCTCAGCTTAATCCAGAAGATGAGGTGACAGTAGATCTTGAAGAGCAGATGATTTACTCACCTGTGGGAGAGTTTAGCTTTGAGATTGATGCGGATTGGAAGCATAAGCTTTTACATGGTTTGGATGATATTGGTATTACACTCCAGTATGAGGAGCTTATCACTGCTTATGAAAAACAGCGTCCAGCTTATTGGTTAGAGGACGAGAAAAAGATATAAAAAATTCAAAAAAATCTGAAAAAAGCATTGAAAAAGCTCTTTAAAGATGTTAAACTATAACATAAAAAACAGACAATTCTGTTTATGGCAAATAAATGATATAGAGAAAGGAAAAGCAATGACAAAACATATCCAATGGAACGGTAATCTTTCACACGAGGGATTTGAGATTATGAAAGGTGAAGGCGGTGTGATTGTCTGTCCGACAAAGGTTGGCTACATTATCATGACAGCTGATAAGAAAGGTTTGGAGCGTAAATTTGAAGCTAAGGAGCGTAAGCGCAATAAGCCTGGAGTGGTGCTTTGTGGTTCTATGGAAGAGTTACGCAGTCTAGCTCAGTTGACTCCAGAAATTGATGCATTTTATCAAAAACATTGGGATGAGGATATTTTATTGGGTTGTATCCTACCTTGGAGAGAGGATGCTTATGAGGATTTAGTGGCTATTGGGGATGGTCGTGAAGAGCTGATGACAGATACACGCAAGACATCTTGTTTTGTTATCAAGTTTGGTAAAGCTGGCGAACAGTTAGCTAAAGAAATGTGGGAACAAGAAGGACGTATGGTCTATGCCTCTTCTGCTAATCCTTCAGGAAAAGGAAATCGTGGTAAGGTAGCAGGTATTGGAGAGCGCATTGAGTCTATGGTTGACCTTGTTATTGAAGCAGATGATTATGTCGCGTCTATCCAGCCTGATAAAACGGTTGAGACTCGCTATGAGCAAGGGGTCATGGTGTCTATGGTTGATAAGGAAGGTAATCTAATTCCACAACAAGGAGAGGCTAGTCGCTCTATCACACCGTGTCCTGTTGTTATTCGAAAAGGACTTGATATTGATAAAATCATGATGCACCTCTCTGATACTTTTAATTCTTGGGATTATCGTCAAGGAGAATACTACTAATAAAAGATTGTCCGTAAGGGCGATCTTTTTATTGCTAGACTTGTTAAAAAGATACAGTAGAATAGTCACCAAAGTGATAAATCATGATATAATGAAGACATGGAAAATAGTAAAAAAATCGAAGCCTACCAATTGATGTTAGCGCAAGCAGAGGCGCTTTTTGCTGATGAGGATAATGCTTTGGCGAATTTGTCAAATGCTTCTGCCTTATTAAAGACAACTCTGCCTAATTCTGTCTTTACAGGTGTGTATTTATACGATGGGACAGAGCTTATTTTAGGGCCTTTTCAAGGTCATGTGTCTTGTGTACGTATCGCCTTAGGTAAGGGTGTTTGTGGTGAAGTAGCTCAAACACAAGTCCCTATGATTGTCGATGATGTGACGACACATGCCAACTATATAGCTTGTGACTCGGCTGCTAGAAGTGAGATTGTCTTACCTATCATGCGTGACGGTCAGCTCCTTGGTGTTTTAGACCTTGATTCTCATAAAGTAGCTGATTATGACCAGATTGATAAGGAGTATCTGAGCTCTTTTATTGACTTATTAGTGGCACATACGAAGTGGGACTTTGCGATGTTTGGAGTGACGAGATAATGTACCAAGCACTCTATCGGAAATATCGGAGTCAGACCTTTGATGAGATGGTGGGACAAAGCGTGGTATCTCAGACCTTAAAGCAAGCAGTGGCAAGGGAACAGATTAGCCACGCTTACCTGTTTTCAGGACCCAGAGGTACTGGAAAGACCAGCGCTGCTAAGATTTTTGCCAAAGCCATGAATTGCCCTAATCAAGTAGATGGTGAGCCTTGTAACCACTGTGATATCTGTCGTGATATTACAAAAGGTAGCCTTGAGGATGTGATTGAAATTGACGCCGCTTCAAATAACGGTGTGGATGAAATCAGAGATATTAGGGATAAGTCAACCTATGCTCCAAGCCGCGCTACTTATAAAGTGTACATCATTGATGAGGTGCATATGCTCTCAACAGGGGCTTTTAATGCTTTGTTGAAAACCTTGGAAGAGCCGACAGACAATGTCGTCTTTATCCTAGCAACTACTGAATTACATAAAATTCCAGCGACTATTTTATCACGTGTACAGCGTTTTGAATTTAAAGCGATCAAACAAACGGCTATTGAAGAGCATCTAAAGACTATCTTGGATAAAGAGCAGATTAGCTATGAGGATTCAGCTATTAGTCTGATTGCAAGACGTGCTGAAGGAGGTATGCGTGATGCCTTGTCCATCTTAGACCAAGCCCTTAGTCTGACGAGCGACAAGAAGGTCAATTTAGCTATTGCTGAGGAGATTACAGGCAGTATCTCAAGAGATGCTCTAGATGACTACGTTGCAGCGCTTTATCATCAGGAAGCTAATCGTGCTTTGGAGCAGTTGGCGTTCATTTTTGATCAAGGTAAGAGCATAAACCGATTTGTGACGGATCTTCTCATTTACCTTCGTGATCTTTTAATAGCTAAGGCAGGTGGTTTAGAAGGGTATCAAAGTGAGCAGTTCCAAGCCAATCTAGCTTTATCAAATGAGCTTCTTTTTGACATGATTGATGTTGTGACAAATCAGATTTCCATCATCAAGACAAGTCATCAACCTAAGATTTACGCTGAGATGATGACCATTGCGCTCTCTGAGTTAAGTGATAAGAACCCCTTAACAGATAAGGAAGCTCTTGAAGAACAGATTCGTGCGCTAAAAGACGAGCTATCCTCTCTTAAAAAGATCATTGCAGATGGTAGTCAAAAAGGATTTTTACCACAAGCTCAAAGAAAGCCTAAATCTAGCTTTGTCTATAAGGTTGATCGAGCCAAAATTTTAACGATTATGGAAGAGACGGTTGTTGATAGTCAGCAGTCGCGTCGCTACCTCGATGCTTTAAAAGAAGCGTGGAATGAGATTTTAGATAGTCTATCGGTGCAGGACAGGGCACTTTTACTAGGATCTGAGCCTGTTTTAGCCAATAGCGAAAATGCGATCCTGGCTTTTGAGGCAGCCTTTAATGCGGAGCAGGCCATGAAGCGCTCTGATCTCAACGCTATTTTTGGCAATATTATGAGTAAAGTAGCAGGTTTTTCCCCAAATATCTTAGCTGTCGGTAAAGATGATTTTAATCGCATTCGTGGGGACTTTGCTAAGCAACGCCAACTTCAAAAACAGCAAGAGACAGATGAGGAAAGCTCACAACTTCCTGAAGCCTTTTCCTTTTTAGCTGATAAAGTGACCCTTGTAGATGACTGAACATCTTTTTAACGCTTAGTTTCAGTGATAGCCTCTCAAAAAGCCTTTAAAAAGGCTTTTTTTGCTAATGACAACGGTTATGCGAGTTATATAAACGAGCATGAAGACATGTCTTTTGTGTATGGTTCGATGACTGTGAGATGAAGTGATGTCTAAAGTGACCTGTTAAGAGTGCTTTCATAAAGTTGGTTTGTGGTGTATGCGAATCGTTATGATGCTTATGGTATGAAGCAAGCCGCCTTTGGCTGATGGCAAATGAAACGCAGTACTGTAGCAGTAATGTAATAAGCCTCCCTCAGCAGACCATCTCTAAGAGTGTCAAAGGGAGCAAAAGATTGAAACTCTTAGTCTTAGAGTAGCAAGTGCTTATGTCAAAAAATTCAAAAACAATGACTTGACTGCCTCAATAGCTGAACAACTTGCATCTATTCAACTAAATAGTATTAAAATCCTATTGAAAAAAGTGAAACGCTTGATTTGACAGTGATTTACGGTTGAGTGGATAGTCTATTTTGGTTTATGATATAATAGTAGTAAAACAAGAGACTATTGGAGCAGTGATGATTAGAGATATTGTGACAGACCCTTTTTTTCTAGGGAAAAAATCAACACTAGCCAGAAAAAGTGACCGTTATCTGGCACAAGATTTAAAAGATACGTTATGGGCTCATCAAGATCATTGTGTCGGTATGGCAGCTAATATGATTGGGGTTAATAAACGTGTGATTATTATTGATTTGGGTGCTTTTGATTTGGTGATGTTTAATCCCGTCATCCTAACGAAAGCCAACCCTTATAAGAGTAAGGAGGCTTGTCTATCCTTGATTGGTTATCGTGAGGTGCGTCGCTTTGATGTGATTACGGTGAGTTATTGGGATGAGCAGTGGCAACCGAAGCGCTTGCGTTTGACAGGTTTTGAAGCTAAAATCTGTCAGCATGAGATGGATCATTTGGAAGGGATTTTGATATAGATGACTTATGTTCTAACGACAGCTTTTAAGCCTAGTGCTAGTCAAGAAAACGACGCTAAAGCGCTAGCTACGTCTTTACAAATACCTTATCAAAAGCGCTATAAACTATCTCTAAAGCGTATTGGCCAAGGATATGATGGGGTGTTTGTGCTCTACAAAGATAGTCTTAGGTTTGTTCATCCAGATGGTCAGATGTTATGTTTTCATCCTGATACAGCTATGCTACGTCTAAAAGCAGAGCATGACCCTTTGAGGTATCTGATTGGGGAGGCCAGGAAGTCTGTTCTTGATTTGACTATGGGCTTAGCATCTGATAGTATCCTCATGGCAGGGGCTGGTCATGAGGTGACAGCACTAGAGTCTGAGTTGGTTCCCTATACTGTGATGAGCTATGGGTTAGCCCATTATCACTCTAATTACGCTCCTTTGGAGAGAGCGATGCGCTCTATTAGGACTGTTCATAGCTCTGCGAAGACTTTTTTAGAGAAACAAGCTGACGCAAGCTTTGATATTATCTATTATGACCCTATGTTTGTCCGAAATATTCAGGAATCCCAAAATCTCTCTGCTCTCTCTCCTTTAGCTAATCACGAACCTCTGTCTAAAGCATTATTTGAGCAAATGAAGCGTGTAGCGCGTGATAAAGTGATTATGAAAGCTCACTTTCAAGATGATGTTTTTGAACGTTTTGGCTTTGAGCGTTTGAGACGTCCCAACCAAAAATCGCACTACGGTATTTATGTGATTTAAACCCAAAATACTGTCAAGATTTTTTCTTGACACCTTATCAAAATGTGCTATAATAATATAAGTGTTTGATAGCAAGGCTATCAGCAGATAATTATATTTTAGAAAAGAGACTTTATTATGGCAGTAAAAATCCGTTTAACTCGTATGGGTTCTAAGAAAAAACCTTTCTACCGTATCAACGTAGCTGACTCACGTGCACCACGTGATGGACGTTTCATCGAAACAGTTGGAACTTACAACCCACTTGTAGCTGAAAACCAAGTAACACTTAAAGAAGACCGTGTTCTTGACTGGTTGTCTAAAGGGGCACAACCTTCAGATACAGTTCGTAACATCTTGTCAAAAGCTGGTGTTATGAAGAAATTCCACGATTCAAAATTCTCAAAATAATCAAGTGAGCGCTTATGGATACCATTGAAAATCTCATTATTGCTATTGTCAAACCCTTAACATCTAAGCCTGAAGAGTTTACGATTAAGATACAAGATACACCTGAGTTTTTGGAGTATCATTTGGACTTGAATCAAGATGATATTGGGCATATTATTGGTAAAAAAGGACGGACCATTATGGCGATAAGGTCGATTGTCTATTCGGTACCAACCCAAGGTAAAAAAGTGCGCCTTGTTATTGATGAAAAAAAATAGTGTCGAAACTTATTTTCGGCACTATTTTTTGATACTAAAAACCACCTGTTAGTCTAACAGGTGGTTTTGTTTAGCTAAATAATTGGATGAGAAGCCCACCTAGAATAAGGACGATGGCGCCTCCGAGACGATTTGCCATCTGAGCAAAGGCAATCATCTCCATACGCTCTGCTGCAGAGAGAACAGCGATATTTCCTGTCCCTCCCATAGAGTTGTTAATCATACCAGCTCCAATAGCTGTCTCTACTGGGTATAATCCCATCCATTTGCCGATGATAGCACTGGCTAGTCCCATAGCGACAACAGACGTTAGGCTAAGGAGGACAAACTGCCAGGTCATGGCGTGAAGAAGTGAAGAGAGGTCAATCATAGAAAGTCCGATACCAGCCAAAATAGCGTGTGTTAAGTTTGTCATGATGACTTGATTGAACATCACAACAGTCTCCTCTAAAGGTTTGGGAACACTATTAAAAGCTTTTAGCAAAAAGACAATCAAAATCATAAAGGCATAGCTATGTACTTTAGGGACAAAGCTATTTAGGATAATGCCGATGAGAAAGAGTGTGAAAGATAGCATTAGCCCTACTCCAATTTTAGTGGCATCTAGTGTGATATTAGGTTTTTTTAGATCTTCTTTATCAACTGGAATCAGAATACCATGTCCATTATACTTAGTGTTAGCAAAGGCCTTAGAAATAAAGACGGCTCCAATAATGGCTAAGATATTACCAAGAGTAGTGGCAGGTGCTAATTGGGATAAAATAGTGCCTGCATCGGTATGTAGTGCTCCTGCGTAGATTTTTGAGAGAGGCACGATATCAGCTCCCATCCCTCCTGCCATCTGAGCAAAAGAAATGTACATGACAGAATGCCCAAAGCCTTGTCCTAGTAGCATACCGACAAAGCCTACGGCAAAAAATCCGATGACCATCGAAAGCAGAGCGACAGGAATAAAGCGAGCGGATGCTTTGACAAGAAGGTTACGATTCATACCTAAGATAGAGCCACAAATCAAAGCGGCGATGTAAAAATCTAGAAATCCCCAACCGTTCATAAAGGTAGCTGTTGCTGAAATGACATCTTTTGGAATCCAGCCTAATGTGGCAACAATAGAGGCAGCAAGAAGTGTAAAGACAGAGCCACCTTCCGAGATATGAATTAAAGATAGGGAGTTTCTCGCCCATCCAGTAAAAGAGGTGCCCTAATACAATCAACATGAAGGTAATGCCTAGCATATTGAGAGGGAGCTTGCCCATAGCGATAGTAATTGCCAAGATAAGGACAAAACCGAGGTAGAGGGGAAGACTAACGCCAGAAATGTTGCTACTCCAAAGTTTCGATTCTTTCATGAGAGCCCTCCTCTATATTAGTAGCGTGGGTACCATTTGAGGTCTCGTACGGCTTTTGCCATATCTGTTTCTTTAGCTTGGGCTAATCCTTGCTCTTGAGCTTTCTTAGCAACAGCCTCAGCGACTTTGATAGAGACTTCAGCAACATATTGGAAAGGAGGCAGTACAGGTGCACCAGCTTGTCCTGGGTCAACTAAGCCACTAAGCGAATGCGCTGCAGCACCAATCATCTCATCTGTAAGAAGCTTAGCTTCTGAGGCAATCATACCAAGACCAAGTCCTGGGTAGATGAGGGCATTGTTGGCTTGACCAATTTGATAATCAACCCCTTTATAATGGATGGTTCCAGAAGGAATACCGGTTGCAACAAAGGCTTTTCCGTCAGACCATGTGATGACTTGTTCAGCTGTTGCTTCGATTTTTTTAGTTGGATTAGAGATTGGGAAGATAATAGGACGCTCAGTATTATCACACATAGCCTCGACGACTTCTTTAGTAAAGGCACCAGGATTAGTAGATGTGCCGACTAAGATAGTTGGTTTGACCGCCTTAACCACGTCTAGAAGACTTGTCATGTCCCCTAAGCCATCAAAGTCTGAGCGTTTTTTGGCAAATGGTTTTTGGGCAGGTGTGAGGTCGTCCATGTCATCAAAGAGCAGACCTTGTTTGTCAATCATAAAGAAGCGTTTGTAAGCTTCTTCTTCTGATAACCCTTCAGAGACCATCTCAGCATGAACCCTAGAGGCGATACCAGCACCAGCAGAACCACCACCATAGCAGAGATAGACTTGATCAGTTAGTTTTTCTCCTGTGATATCAAGGGCCCCAAAGATACCACCTAAAACAACAATACCAGTTCCTTGAATGTCATCATTGAAAGTTGGAATATCGCCTTTATATTTGTCAAGGATTTTAGCAGCGTTTGAGCGACCGAAATCTTCCCAGTGTAGATAGAGTTTAGGAAAGAGGCGTTCAGCTGTTTGGACAAATTGATCGATGAATTGATCGTATTGTTCACCGCGGATACGCTCATGACGGTTACCAAGGTACATAGGGTTATCAAGTAGTTCTTTACGATTGGTTCCTGCATCGATGACTAATGGCATAACACAGCTAGGATCGATACCTGCAGCAGCAGTGTAAACCATCAATTTACCGACAGAAATGTCAACACCTTGTACACCCCAGTCACCGATACCTAAGATTCCTTCAGCGTCAGTGGCTACGATGAGGCGAATGTCGCGATCACCAGCAGCATTTTTTAGCGTTTCTTCGATAGCTTCAGGATGATTGATATCAAGATAAGCTGCATACTGAGGATCAACAAAAAGCTCACTATATTGTTCGATTGATTCTGCAATAACAGGATCATAGACGATAGGGTTAAATTCGACGATATGTTGTTCAAAAAGGTAGTAAAAGAGCGTACGGTTTGTATTGAAAATTTCCATCAAAAAATGACGTTTTTCAATATCCGATGATTTACGTTGGTAGTGTTTGTAGGCTTGCTCTGCTTGTTCTTCGATGGTTTGAACATAAGGAGGTAAAATCCCCACCAAACCTAACTCTTTGCGCTCTTTCATAGTGAAGGCAGTTCCTTTATTTAAGAAAGGATTATTTAAAATAGCATGTGCTTTCATGAAAAACTCCTTTATGAATATATAGTAAAATGATCTTCTAGCTAGAATCATTTAGCATTATAAGCTAGAGATTTTCTTATAGTCAACTTTTTGAAAAATCATAAAAATTTTTTATAAGTTCCATTATTTATGATACAATGCTAATGAGGTGACGTTATGAATATCAGAGATTTGGAGTATTTTCATAAGTTAGCAGAACTAGGCTCTTTTACCATGGTTGCTGGTTTTTTTGGGGTTAGTCAGCCTACGATTACTTATGCGGTCAAACGTTTGGAAGAAGTCTATGCGTGTGACTTAGTTATTAAAGACCGTTCGCATCGCTCAGTTGTTCTGACTAGTGAAGGAAAGATTTTGGACAATCATATCAAAACTGTCCTAGAAGAGTTGATGATTGCTCAAAAATCAATTGCCCGTAGTTGCCAGCACGAAGTTAGAGTAGGTTTACCTCCTATGATTCGCTCGCATATCTTGTCTGCTATCATTGATAAAGGTGAGGCGTTAGACTTTATGGCCCATTTTAATTTATCTGATGTGAAGGGATCTCGTTATTTGTTGCAGCAGCTATTAAGATGGTGAGTTGGATTTTAGCTTATTGGGAAGCTTACAGTCGCTTGAGCATCCTCATTTGATAACACGAGAAATCTATCAGCGCCCTTTTTATATCTTTGTTTCGGAAAAACATCCCCTAGCCCAGCAAAAAGAGATTTCTTTTGCAGAATTACTAGACTGTCCTTTTATTATTTTAGATGAAGGGCATATTCATTTAGATGCCTTCAATAAACTCAATGCCCGCCACCATAATGCCGCACAAATCTTATTAACCTTTAATGATCCCTTGATGATTGCGCAGATGGTGGGGCAAAATCTAGGCATTACACTGATGAGTGATTTTGCTTTTTTAGCGCATGTAAAAGGCTTGGTTAAAATTCCTTTGGTTGCTGATGAAGAGCTAGCCTTTCATGTCAGCTATGCTTATTCAAAAGACTATGTTATAAAAGAGTCCTTGGAGCGTTTTATTGCGTTACTTGACTATCTTTCAGAAGATATGAGTTGAAGAAAGTCGAGCGTTTTACATAATAAAATACACTTGATTAGTGATCAAGTGTATTTTGGTGTGCTTTGATATAAGCGAGTTTTTGAGCTCGGCTTTGCTGCTTAAAGTGGTATTCTGCTTTCATGGCTGCTTGTTTACTTGAGAAAGGCTCATAGTAAAGGAGACTGACAGGTAGTCTAGCTTTGGTGTATTTGGCGCCTTTTCCTTGATTATGAGTAGCTAAGCGCTTCTTAAGGTCAGTTGTGTAGCCAGTGTAGAGTGTCCCATCACTACAAGTCAGCACATACATATAAGCTTTGTCTGTTTTTTTAGGCATCTTTATCTCCAAAATAAATGGCAAAAAGCTCATCAGTATAGTCACCATTATCGTTATGCACAATGAGTGGCGGTAAAATAGTTAGGCCATCCAAAGAGCCATCCTTGATAGCTTCTATTAGAAGCATGTTGGCTGGCTTACCTAGTTTGGGATACACGAATTGGATACGTTTGGGTGCTAATTTATAGCGTCTCAATGTATCTAAAATATCTAAGAAACGCTCAGGTCGATGCACTAAAGCTAGTCTGCCTTTACTCTTTAGGGCTTGCTGACTAACTGCACAAATGGTATCGAGATTGGTTGTGATTTCATGTCTTGCTAGGAGATAATAAGGACTGATATTTTTCTTAGATGTCTCACTGCTTTTAAAGTAAGGGGGATTACACAGGATAAGGTCCACGCTGGAGCGCTTGACATGATTGAGAAGATGTTTGAGGTCGTCATTGACCACTTGCATTTGCTTACTGAGGTGATTTAGCGAAATAGAGCGCCTTGCCATATCAGCTAATCGTTCCTGTAATTCTACCGCAAGGATATTGGCTTTTGTCTGATGGCTAGCAAACAAACCTACGGCACCATTACCACTACAAAGGTCAACGATAAGACCTTTTGAGGGGAGCTTTGGAAACCGTGACAGTAGTACGCTATCAATGGAATACGAAAAAACAGCCTTATTTTGAATAATCTTAACATCAGTTGAAAAGACCTGGTCAATACGCTCTCCGTCTTGTAAAATTGGATTTGTCATAGTTTTATTATAGCAAAATTTAGCGCCTGTGTAAGATAAAGATAGTGTCTGGGATAAGAAATGTGATTTTTAGTTGTAAATTACGTTAAGAATGGTAAAATAGTAAGGACGACGTAAACCAGTAAGGAGAAAGATGTGTTTTATACTTATTTACGAACCTTGGTAGCTTTTTTATTGTGGATTGCTAATGGTAATAATCACTATCATCACCAAGATAAGATTCCTAATCAAGAGGAGAATTACATTTTGGTGTCGCCTCATAGGACTTGGTGGGATCCGATTTACATGGCATTTGCCACGCGCCCTAAAAAATTTATCTTTATGGCTAAAAAAGAATTGTTTAAAAATCGTATGATTTCTTGGTGGATCCGTATGTGCGGCGCTTTTCCTATTGACCGTGAAAACCCAAGCCAAGATGCCATCAAGTATCCGATTAAAATGTTGAAAAAAAGTCAGCGTTCGTTGATTATGTTTCCTAGCGGTAGCCGTCATTCGACAGATGTCAAGGGTGGTGTCGCAGTTATTGCTAAGATGGCAAAGGTTAAGATTATGCCTGTCGTCTATGCAGGACCAAGAACCTTCAAAGGACTGTTAAAAGGTGAGCGTGTGGATTTGAATTTTGGAAATCCCATTGATATCTCAGACATCAAACGCTTAAATGATGAAGGTATTGAGGAAGTAGCCCGTCGCATACAGGCCGAATTTGACAGAGCCGATGCTGAAAATGCTGTTTACAATAAAGGAAAAAAACGTAGCGCTCTGACCTATCTTTACCGCATTCCTCTGGGGTTGGTAGCTATCGTGCTAGTGATTTTGACTTTTATCTTTAGCTTTGTAGCTAGCTTTGTCTGGAATCCTGAAAAACACTTACGTTAAAAACTTGTTGTCAAACAAGTTTTTTTAGTTGCCTTTTTGCGAATAGATAAGTAGGAGGACGTGTCATGTTTGATATGATTATTGAAAAGCTAAAAGCGCAAAAACTATTAGCCATCATCTGTACAGGTTTGGTAATGGTTTTGGTCTGTTTATTTGCCCTTATTATTAAGCCAAAGTCATCTGCTCAACTAGAGCCCTTATCTGTTATGAGTGTTAGTTCCACTAGTAGTTCATCATCAAAAGAGGCGACCAAAGGCTTGTCACAAACAAGCTCTCAATCAACGAGCATTGTCGTTGATGTCAAAGGAGCTGTGCAAAAAGAAGGTGTTTATACGCTATCTAGTGATAGTCGTGTGTCAGATGCTATTCAAAAAGCAGGAGGCTTGAGCGCAGATGCCAATAAAAAATCCATCAACTTGGCTCAAAAATTAACAGATGAGGCGCTTATCTACGTCGCTAAAGAAGGAGAAGACATGGCTGGTCTTCCTCAGCAAATGACAACAGCTAATGCTTCATCAGCGTCTAGCCAAGAATCTGACAAAATCAACCTTAATACAGCAAGACTATCTGATTTGCAAACGATATCAGGTATCGGCAGCAAACGAGCTCAAGATATTATTGACTATCGTGAGACACAAGGCGGTTTTGCCTCTATTGATGATTTAAAGAATGTCTCAGGTATTGGAGACAAGACATTAGAGAGATTACGCCATGCGGTCACAGTGGATTGATAACTGTCCCTTAAAGCCTATTTATCTGGTCTTTTTGCTTTTACAAGCTTACTACTTAGTGATAAGTCCACATCTATTATTGGGCATTTTTCTGATTTGTTCTCTAGGCTTTGTTTGCTATCGTTATGGCTTTACTTCTTTTTGGGAAATAGCGGTGCTTTTGTCTTTGTTTGGACTTGGGTTATCACTCTACCACCATCATCAAAAAGACGCTTATCGTAAGGAAGGCACGCAGATAAGCCAACTTCACTTGCTGCCAGATACGATTAGTATCAATGGTGATTTAATGTCTTTTAGGGCAAGTCAAGAAGGAAAGACCTATCAGGCCTTTTACCAGTTAAAGAGTATTGAGGAAAAACAGTACTTTGAACAAGTGACAAAACCTCTTGAGTTGACTGTCAAGGCAGACCTTCAAGAAGCGAGTCCAAAGCGTAATTTTTCAGGCTTTGACTACCGAGAGTATCTCTACTATCAAGGGATTCATCGTGTCGCTCAGATAGATAGTATTATCTCGCAAAAGGCTATTAAGCATTACAATCCTTTTTTGCTATTAAGAGAATGGCGACGCGTAGCTATTGTGAGGTCTCAAGCCTTTCCAGATCCTATGAGGCACTATATGACAGGGCTTTTATTTGGTTATTTGGATAAGTCTTTTGAGGAGATGAGTGATATTTATACGAATCTAGGTATTATTCATTTATTTGCCTTGTCAGGCGCTCAAGTAGGTTTTTTTATTTATGGTTTTCGATATGTGTGTCTTAGGTGTGGGTTAACCAGGGAGGCGACACGACTATGGCAGATTCCTTTTTCCTTTCTTTATGGAGGGCTAACAGGTTTTGGTGTTTCTGTTAGCCGTAGTCTGATTCAGTCGTTATTGAGTCAGTATGGTGTTAAGCGATTGGATAATTTCGCTTTGACCTTCATTATTATGCTAATAGCAATGCCCTATTTTTTAATGACTAGTAGTGGGTTATTGAGTTTTTCTTTTGCCTTTTTACTGGCTTTGATAGATGTAGGAGATAGGTCACGTTTTAAAGCTGGGGTTGTGACGACGCTGTGGGTTAGTCTGGGCATTTTGCCGATTTTGATGCTTTTATTTGCTAGTTTTCAGCCCTTGTCATTGATACTGACTGCCATGCTATCCTTTTTGTTTGATAGTCTGATGTTACCGCTACTGAGTCTTAGTTTTATCGTGTCTCCTTTTATTCGTCTGTCTTTCTTTAATCCCCTTTTTCGTTTATTAGAATCGAGCCTTACGACTATCTCACATCTAGTAGAGAGACCATTTATTCTAGGTAGCCCTCATATAGCTGTGGCGATAGCCATGCTTGTCTTGATCGGTTTTTTATATGATTATCATAAGCATCAAAAACAAGCTCTTTGCTTAGCTATTTTATTGGTCAGTCTTTTTAGCGTGACTAAGCATCCCTTGACCAATGAGGTGACGATAGTAGATGTAGGTCAGGGAGATAGTATAGTGATTCGAGATAGCTGGGGAAAGACTATTGTGATTGATGTCGGTGGAAAGGTTACTTTTGCTAAAAAAGAGACTTGGCAAGAGAGGCATTCAGATAGCAATGCTGAGAGGACTTTATTACCTTATCTACGTAGTAGGGGGATAGCACGTATTGACCAGTTAGTATTAACTCATACCGATACTGACCATATGGGGGATATGGAAGTGGTTGCAAAACAGATAGCTATCGGAGAAGTTCTTGTCTCGTCTGGTAGTCTGACTAATGCTGATTTTGTTAATCGCCTGAATCAGATGAAGGTAGCTGTTAAGACCATTCAAGCAGGAGATAGTCTAGAGATCATGGGCAGTCAATTACAAGTACTCTATCCTATGGATATAGGTGATGGCAAGAATAATGATTCCATAGTCTTATATGGGCAACTGCTAGGACTTCGCTTTTTATTAACAGGTGATTTAGAAAAAGAAGGGGAGGAGCGCTTGATAGCGAGCTATCCTGATTTGGCAGTGGATGTACTAAAGGCAGGGCATCATGGTTCTAAAGGCTCGTCTAGTTTGGCCTTTTTACAACATATCAATCCACGCTTGACCGTGATTTCAGCAGGGCTTAATAATCGTTACCAACATCCTCATCAGGAGACCCTAGAGCGCCTAGAGGAGGTCAATAGTAGTTGTCCTACGGACTGATCAGAGTGGTGCTATTCGCTTTATAGGACTCAATAGCTGGCGTATAGAGACAGTGAGAGCTGATTAGACTTTTTCCTTCCTTTATTTTCTCATAGTGTTATAATGAAAGATAAGGAGGGATGCATATGTTATCCTATTATCGAGCCTTTTGGGCAAATTACGCGAATTTTAAAGGGCGTAGTAGTCGCAAGCAATTTTGGTTTATCGTTTTGCTAAATAGTCTTATCAGTCTATCGTTTGTGGTGATGTTAGCTATTTTGTTAGGTGGTCTTCCTGTTGTTCTTGATTATTTACAAGGTCAGGGCATCTTTTTATCTCTGAATGCTTTTGAGCTGACGTGGGTGCGGTTGGTGCCGATTATTTTGGTTGTTTTTGCTCTTTTTATGATTTGGTTGTTGTTGTGTTACATACCAACTCTAGCTCTCCAAGTGCGTCGGTTGCGTGATGCGGGTTTTAACGCTAGCTTTATCTTATTCGTTTTAGGAGATTTTGCTCTTATCATTCCTTATGTCGGTTTCGTGATTTGCCTAGGGTGTCGTATTACCTTACTGATCTTTTATTGTTTACCAACCAAGCCTAAGATCACAAGCTTATAATAGTATTTTATGCTGACAAGCGCGTTTTTCTCGCTTGTTTTTTTGGTTTTGATAGCACTGATATTGGGGTTATTATGACATAGTATAGAAGGGGACTATTTGATTAGTTATGATATAATAAAACTATGATTGCAATAGAAGATGTGCGTCAGTTGACGTTAGAGACATTAGGGACGCTTACCGTATTGACAGGAGATGACCTAGGACAATATGCTCAGCTAAGAGAGAGTTTACTTGAGGTGATTGGCTTTGATAAGGCTAGTCTTAGTTTTTCTTACTTTGACTTAGCTGAAGATGATTATCAGAAAGCGCAGCTAGATTTAGAGAGTTTGCCTTTTTTGTCTGATTATAAGGTGGTTATTTTAGACAATGTGTTAGATATTACGACTACCAAAAAACATCATTTAGACGAAAGCTCTCTCAAGCAGTTTGAAGCTTATCTGGAAGCGCCTGTCTCAAGTACCAAGTTGATTGTCTTAGCGCCAGGGAAATTGGATAGCAAACGACGCTTAGTGAAGTTGTTAAAACGCGATGGTAAGGTCATTGAAGCCAAAAAACCTAAAGAAGCAGAGCTAAAGACTTATTTTCAGCAGTATGCTCATCAGCACGGTTTAGTGTTTGAGAAGGGAGCGTTTGAGGAATTGTTGCATCGCTCAGGATTTGATTATGCTAGCCTACACAAAAATATGGCTTTTCTAATAGCCTATCAAACAGAAGGTCAGATTAGCCTTGAGGACATTGCAGAAGCGATCCCTAAAACCTTACAAGACAATATTTTTGAGTTGACCAAGTTAGTGCTAAATAAGCGTGTGGCGGAGAGTTTAGCGTTAGTAGCTGATTTGCGCTTGCAAGGTGAGGATGAGATTAAGTTAATTGCCATTATGATAGGTCAATTTCGTCTTTTTATGCAGGTGTCTATCTTATCGAGTCGAGGACAGTCAGAGTATCAGATAAAAGAGAGTTTGTCTGATTATCTAGGACGTAGCGTCAATCCTTATCAGATTCGCTATGCTATTCGTGACTCGAGAGGTTTATCGTATGCATTTTTAGCTAAATCCTTGATATTGTTGATTGAGACAGACGCTGCTATTAAAAAAGGCTTATATGATAAATCCTATCTATTTGAGCTGGCTTTGTTAAAATTGATGGCTTAATGATAACGCCTTGCAATCAAATTACTTGTAAGCTAGGCTAGATTTTTTTACAATGGAAGTATTAAAAAAGAAATGAGGTCTTTGTCATGGCAATTACATTACCAGATTTACCCTATGCATATGATGCGCTAGAGCCCTATATTGATGCAGAAACGATGACACTTCACCACGATAAACATCATGCGACTTATATTGCAAATGCGAATGCAGCACTTGAAAAGCATCCTGAGCTTGGTGATGATGTTAAGACGTTACTAGCAAATGTTGAGGCAATTCCAGAAGACATCCGCCAAGCGCTAATCAATAATGGTGGTGGTCATTTAAATCATGCCTTCTTCTGGGAGATTATGTCTCCTGAAAAGACTACGATTTCTTGTGATTTAGAAGCTGATATTGAAGCGACATTTGGTTCTTTTGATGCTTTTAAAGAAGCCTTTACAGCAGCTGCGACTAGCCGTTTTGGATCGGGTTGGGCTTGGCTTGTTGTCAATGCAGATGGCAAACTTGAAGTAACCTCAACGGCTAATCAAGATACGCCTATCTCTGAGGGCAAGACACCTATTTTAGGACTGGATGTTTGGGAGCACGCCTACTATCTCAACTACCGTAATGTCCGCCCAAATTATATTAAGGCTTTCTTTGAAGTTATTAACTGGGATAAGGTAGATGAACTCTACAAGGCTGCTAAAGCCTAATGACTGAAAAAGACTATGCTAGCCATAGTCTTTTTGTTATCATTTTGTAAAAAAATATTAAAAGACTTGCAATTTATCTTAAAAGTTTTACAATAGAAGTGATATGAAAAAAGCAAGACATAACAGAGAGCAAAAAGTAGATGCTATTTTTGCAAGTATTATTTTAGGTGTTTTGAGCCTTATGATTGTGTGTGTATTTGCCATGATGGTTGAGCAAGCCACTAAATCAAAAGATAGCGACAATAAGCCATTAGCTCAAACAAAACAATCTAAGACGCAACGAATCGTGCCTAAAAGCCAAGCTGATAAGGAAGCTGTGATGGCACAAGACTTGGTCGAGATGGATAGTTTAGGGCTTTATTATGATTACGCTAATTTATCCTTAGAAGAGACGGTCAAGGCTTATATGAGTGAGTTTGGTTTGGCTGAGGATAGTGTGGCTTTGTCTTATAAAGATTTGACAACAGGACAGACAGCAGCACTAAATGATACACAGCCTATGACGGCAGGATCAACTTATAAATTACCCTTAAATATGCTAGTCATGGACAAGGTGGCAAAAGGGGACTTGTCTTTGACAGAGCGCTATGATATCACTCAGACGACCTACGAGTACATAGAGGAGCACAATAGCTATGTGGCAGCTTTTAATGGTGCGATGACTATCCCAGAAATGCAAGAATATTCGCTTGTCTATTCGGAAAATACGCCTGCTTATGCCTTGGCTGAGCGCTTAGGGGGGATTAAGAAGGCTTATCAGCAGTTTGGGCGTTATGGTAAGTCTAAAGGAGCCCTAAAAACCATTAGCCAGGAAGGTAATAAAACGACTACGGATTATTATATCCAGGTCTTAGAGTATTTGTATCAGCATAGCGATAAATATGCCGATTTATTGTATTATCTGGAGATTGCTTTTCCTAATCAATACTATCGAGGTTTGCTTGGCAATAGCTTAACCATCGCCCAAAAACCAGGCTATGTGCGTGAAGCGCTGAATGTAGGCGCGATTGTGTACGAGGAAAAGCCTTATATTGTAGCCCTTTATACTAAAGGTTTGGGAGGGTCTGATGAGACGAGTACCGAGATAAATCCTTATGGCTACTATCAACTCACCCAGCTATGCTATGTCATCAATGAATGGCATCGTGTTAATATGAACTAAAAGGATGCTTAGCATTCTTTTTTTGATGCCTCTAAAACCTTAGCTTCGAGATGGTTTACAAGAAAAGCCCTTGAGAATCAAGGGCAAGGTATGTTTAGTGATGTGAGTCGTTTTGGGAGAGGGTGAGGTAGTTTTGAAGTAGGCGTTTAAAGGCTTTTCGAGCAGCATTTGAGCGTTGTTTTGCTGATTTATGATGACGGCTATAAATAGGATTATACTTGTCTTTATATTCATCTATCGAGGCTTCACGAAAGGTCAGATTGTTTTGGGTCAATGAGTGATTGACAAAGTCAGGTTCGTGATAGGTGATGGGAGTGATGTCAAGCTGGATATGGCGCGTGTCATTTTGACTAGCATAATTAAAGGTAGCGCTATTGATGATACCATTTGTAGAGTGGTCCTTAGTATCTAAGGCCAACAGAAAATCACCACTTGATGAGAGGATAAATTCGCTATGAAAGGTAATCACCACTTTGAAATTACTATTTTTGGTGTTGTCAGGATAGATAGACTTTAGTTGCCCTTTGGTATTGATGCGGCTAGCAATTTTATTATGGTAGCGAGCAGGCTCTGTCAGTGAGTATTGACTGCTATCTAGTTGGGCTAGATACTTGGCAAGGGCATCGGCATCACTGTCGGTCTGTTGTTTATAGTGTTTTCGGATCCAGTTGGCTTGTTGACAAGCAATGACGTAGCGAAATTGATGGAGGCGCCGATTGAGTGTGTTTGTCTTAGAAAGAGAGTCATTAGGATAAGCGATTTGGACTAGCTGAGCGACATCTTGCCATAAGCTGTCACTGGGAGACAAACTGTCATCAAAATGTGTCAATAAGGATTTGGTCTCACTAGTGTTATCGCTGAGTTCATCAGGCATATGAGCGCTATCTAATAAGAGTTGTAGCAGTTGTTTAGCATGCTCTAGCTGATAGAGTGGCTCTTGGGTTTGTAGAGTGGCTAATTGTGTCTTAAAGAGACGTCTAAAGGTTTGGCTAGCGATGATTTGACTGTTTTCTAGCTGTTCATCAAGGTCTTTTAGAGTAAGTGAGTCTTGTGGGAGATAGCGCAGATAAGCTGATTGGATAGTTTGATTGGTCCATCCTGCTTTTTGCAGTGATTTGATGTGTTTTAGGAGGATCCGACGTATCCGTAATTTTTCTTGAAAAGACATGGCATGATAAGCTTTATTGTGCTCGATAACATATTGAAAGCTACTTTGCTGATGGTGATAAGTCTTTTCAAAATGATAGTTTTGCTTTTCATGGTCATAGATACTCATAGCCAAAAAGATGAGAAGACCAAGCGCTAGCAATCGTTTTAAAACGGGCATCATTCTCTTCTTTCTAATCCTATAGAGGCTGGACAAAAAGCCCAGATTCCTTGTTAAAAAGTGGTGTTGGTTATCCTATCTTATTTAACGAACATGGCATCTCCAAAGCTAAAGAAGCGATACCCTTCTTTGACGGCATGCTCATAAGCATCTAAGACAAACTCACGTCCAGCAAAAGCAGCGACTAGCATGACAAGTGTGGATTTTGGCAGATGAAAGTTGGTTGAAAAAGCATCAACAACTTTAAATTGGTAGCCTGGTTTGATAAAGATATTGGTCCAGCCAGAGTCAGCTTGCAATTTACCGCCAAATTTAGAACCGATGGTCTCAAGTGTACGAATAGACGTTGTCCCTACGGCAACAATGCGTTTGTTTTGGGATTTGACTTGGTTGAGTGTTTCTGCAGCTTCTGCAGATAAATGGTAAAATTCAGAGTGCATTTCATGCTCTTCGACATTATCCACTGAGACAGGTCGAAAGGTTCCAAGTCCGACATGCAGGGTTAGATAGACTAGCTTGACTCCTTTTTTTTGGATCTTATCAAGTAGCTCTTGTGTAAAATGAAGTCCAGCTGTCGGTGCCGCTGCAGAGCCGTTTTCCTTGGCATAAACGGTCTGGTAGCGCTCTTGATCCTCTAATTTTTCATGGATATAAGGAGGAAGGGGCATTTCACCGAGACTTTCAAGGATTTCAAGAAAAATCCCTTCGTAGCTAAAGCGCACAATGCGACCACCATGCTCTAACTCTTTAGTGACAGTAGCTTTAAGTCGCCCATCACCAAATATAATTTGGCTACCAACTTTTAGGCGCTTAGCGGGTTTGGCGAGCACCTCCCAGTCATCGTTTTTTGTATTTTTAAGGAGTAGTAATTCTACGTGCCCATGAGTATCTGCTTTTTCGCCGTAAAGTCTGGCTGGTAGGACACGAGTATTATTCATGACAAGGGCATCTCCAGCTTCTAGCTCATCTATGATATGGTCAAAATGACTATCGACCATACGGTGTGTCTTATGGTCAATCACAAGAAGTTTAGAACTATCACGCTGTTCTAGGGGGGTTTGGGCAATAAGCTGTTCAGGTAAGTCAAAATTAAAATCAGTTGTATTCACGATAGTCTCCTTGTAAGCATTGATTTGATTTCTTTATTATATCATAAATCTGAGTTGAGGTTTTAGTCTGATTTTTACTTGACAAATATTGGTCTATACCATATAATAAAGGTAATCAATCGGTATAGACCAAAGAGGAGGCTATTATGAATATCATCACTGTCAAAAACACTCAAGAAGGTGGTCAAAAAGCATTTGAACTTTTAAAAGAAAGCATGGAAAAAGGAAGTCAGACTTTAGGGCTAGCCACAGGTAGCACACCTCTGACTTTTTATCAAGAAGTTGTTGCAAGTGATCTCGACTTTTCTGAGATGACTAGTATCAATCTAGATGAGTATGTTGGTTTGGCTAGTTCTCATCCGCAAAGCTACGCTTATTTTATGAAAGAGCACTTGTTTAATCAAAAACCGTTTAAAGCATCTTATTTGCCAAATGGTTTGGCAGAAGATTTAGAAGCTGAGGCAGCTCGTTATGATCAGATTATCAGTGAGCATCCCATTGATTTTCAAATTTTAGGTATTGGACGCAATGGCCATATTGGCTTTAATGAGCCAGGAACGCCTTTTGATGAGACGACACATGTGGTTGACTTAACCCCTAGCACTATCGAAGCTAATAGTCGCTTTTTCAGTACAGAAGAGGAAGTTCCAAAGCAGGCTATTTCTATGGGGATTGCCTCTATTGTAGCAGCTAAGCAAGTCGTTTTGATGGCTTATGGTAAAGACAAGGCAAAAGCCATCTATGGTCTTGTCAAAGGTGAAGTGACACCAGATCTGCCTGCTAGCGTCCTTCAACATCATCCTAATCTGACTCTCATTTTAGATGAAGAAGCAGCAGCTTTACTTGCCGACTAATGAGACTCGATAAATTATTGGAGCATCAGCAGTATGGCTCCAGAAAGACTATAAAGCGCTTAATTCAAGCTCAAAAGGTCACTGTTGATGGCGAGATTGTGAATAATTCTAGCCGTATCGTTGACAGTGGTTTACAGGATATCCGAGTAGAGGGGAGAAAACTACCATCTTGTGGTCATACTTATCTGATGCTCTATAAGCCAAAAGGAGTTGTCAGTGCTGTGTCTGACAAAGAGCATCAGACGGTTCTTGATTTATTATCAGATAAAGATCGAAAAGAAGGGCTTTACCCAATCGGACGACTAGATAGGGATACCGAAGGTTTATTGCTGTTAACCAATAATGGTCCTTTGGGGTTTCGTATGCTTCATCCTAAACATCATGTCACAAAGACTTATTATGTAGAAGTTAATGGCTATTTAGGAGAAGATGCCATCACCTTTTTTGAAGGAGGTATTATCTTTCATGATGGCACGCAGTGTCAGGCGGCTAAGCTAGAGTTGATCGAAGCATCAGAAACGTTTAGCTCAGCTTATGTGACCATTAGTGAGGGGAAATTTCATCAGGTTAAGAAAATGTTTTTGGCCTACGGTGTTAAGGTGATTGGTTTAAAACGTTTACGTTTTGGGGCTTTTCACTTGGATGATAGTCTAAAAGCAGGCGAGTATCGTCATTTTTTAGACAATGAACGCCAACTTGTCAAGCAGTATCTCGATTGAGCGAGAAGTGTTTGATAAGTGGTGTTTTTTTCTTATTTCTGAAAGTTTTTGAAAGAAATTTAAAAAATATGGACTTAAAGCATTGATTTTTCAGAAAAATGTGTTAGAATGGCATATGTTTTAGGTCTCATTTTATTAAGATAAGGAGCGCAAGTGATGACGACTGTACGAAAATTACGAACAAGACTACAGATCTACCACGCAGCAGGAAAACTACTTCATGAAACGCCCTATGACAAACTAAGAGCGACACAGATTGCAGAAGAAGCCTTGATTAGTCGTTCTGGTTTTTACCTTTACTTTTCAGATAAAGATGCCATGGTAAGTTCTTACTTTGACTTTTTGGCAAAGCAAGTCAAATCGATTTGTGATGCTCATAGAGAAAGCGCGGAAGATTTAAATCAAGCTTTGATTGAAATCATTACTTTTTTACAAGATGAAGAGTTGTTTGCAGGTTTACTAGGACGCAACTCAACCCCTCATATTCGTGAGCGTGCTAGAGAAGGTATCGAACAATTTGCCATGAGTGAGGTGGTTAGCTATTTTGAAATGTTAGGCTTTGACTTTGAAAAGCTGATTTTAAATAAGGCTGATCTAGAGTATTATCGAGACTCAGCAGTTAGCAGTATTATTGCGATTTTCATGCGTTGGTTTGCTCGCCGAAAAGCAGAGCGACCAGAGCGTATCGCCCGTATTATTCGTGAGGATTTGGTGACTTTTATGACCATATCAACACCTCATATCAAACATCAAGAAGTTAGATGAGATTAAGAGAGTCCTTAGTCTCTTTTTTGCGCAAGTAAGCATCATAATCGTAGGTTTACTTTTATTTTTTGGTATAATAGGTGACATGACTATATTTAATGATTTATACCATGATTATCCAGAAATGCCCTATATCTCTAAAGACCGTGATTTAGAAGAAATTCGTCTGAGTCCTAAAGTGCCTAAGCGTAATATGCAAAGGACACAAGAAGGGTTATTACCAGGGCATATTATTTTGTTGTGGCGGATTAACTTTGGAACCTTTACCACAGAGACTCCTTTTTCCAAATATTTTGAGTATAGCTACGGCATTGAGGCTCAAAAAGAGCTAGATCATCTGATTACTGAAGGTTATGTAGTGATTGACTCAGCACAAGACTCACTAGCGCACCTGCCAGCTAGTCGCTTGAAAGTCTTTTTGAAAGAAAGAGGTCTTAAGGGGCTTTCAAAAATGAAGCGAAGTGATGTTGATAAGGCTATCAAGCAGAGCTTTTCTGAAGAGGAGCTAGGCAGACTTTTTAGCATTAGAGGGCTCTCACTAACTATAAAGGGTCAAAAAGCACTTACCAATCATCCAGAAATCATAGCCAAGCATCCACAAAAGAAATTCTAGCTTTTATCCTTAGTTAAATTGTGCTATAATAGGCATAACTATGTTAATGGTCAGGAGAAGATTTTATGGAAATGACACGTGAACAAGAATTTGTCAATCAATACCATTATGATGCTAGAAATTTAGAGTGGGAAAAAGAAAATGGGGAGCCAAAAACCAATTTTGAGGTGACCTTTCAGCTAGCTAAGCAAGACGAAGTAGCTGTATCAACCAGTGTTGTTGCAGTGCTTCAGTTTATGGTGGTTCGTGATAGCTTTGTGATTAGCGGAGCTGTCTCTCAAATGGTCCATATAAAAAATCGTATCATTCAAGCACCAAAAGATTTTAGTCAGGAAGAGGTCGAAGATTTAGCGGCACCTCTTTTGGATATGGTGCAACGCCTTACGTATGAAGTTACAGAAATTGCCCTTGATCGTCCGGGCTTGAATTTGGAGTTTAAATAGGTAATGAAATTAGCGTTAATAACAGATAGTACAGCTGTCTTACCTCAAGAGGTTAAGGCACGCTCTGATGTCTATGTCTTAGATATCCCCATCACTATTGATGGGGAGTCTTATGTAGAGGGGAAAACGATCAGCTTAAGTGAATTTTACACAAAGATGGCTGCCTCTAAAGAACTACCAAAGACTAGCCAACCAAGCCTAGCTGATTTAGAAGAGTGTTTAGAAAAGCTTGAAGCAGAAGGTTTTACTCATGCCATTGGACTGTTCTTGTCATCAGGGATTTCAGGTTTTTGGCAAAATATTCAATTTCTTATTGAGGAACATCCTAAGATGACTCTGGCTTTTCCAGATAGCCGCATCACCTCTTATCCTTTAGGTCGTATGGTGGAAAATTGCCTGCGCTTAGCCAGTGAAGGGGTGAGCTTTGAAGCTATTTTAGAAAAATTAGATGAACAGATTAAAAAGACCCAAGCTTATATTATGGTAGATGATTTAAATCATCTGGTTAAAGGAGGGCGCCTGTCTAATAGCGCTGCGATTATTGGCAATTTATTGAGTGTAAAGCCTATCCTTTATTTCAATGAAGACGGTAAAATCGTGGTCTATGAAAAGGTTAGAACAGAAAAAAAAGTCATGAAACGCTTGCTGGCTATCTTACAAGAAACCACGTCACCTGACCAAGATTTATATGATATTTTCATCATCAATGCCAATGCAACAGAAAAGGCAGAGCGCCTTTATGAGATGATGCGTGAGGCAGGGTACCAAGATGTGGATATGGTGACTTTTGGTGGCGTGATTGCGACTCACCTAGGAGAAGGATCAGTAGCTTTTGGAGTGACACCAAAGATTTAAAAAGGATAATGTGATGAGTATAAAAGTCATTATTGCAGGATTTAAGGGAAAAATGGGCTCGACTGCTTTTAAGATGATACAAAATGACCATCAGCTAGAGGCTGTAGCTCTTTTAGATCCTTTTGCAAAAGAAAGTGAGATAGACGGCGTTCCTGTCTTTAATGACAAGGAAGCTTTGATTGGTCTTGAGGCAGATGTTTGGGTTGATTTTACGACTCCTGAGGTAGCTTATAGCCATACACACTTTGCGATTGAGCAGGGCTTTTCACCAGTAGTAGGGACCACAGGCTTTAGTGATGATAATATCAAAGAGTTGATAACCTTGTCTGAGACACGCAAAGTAGGGGGCTTGATTGCTCCTAATTTTGCCATTGGCGCGATTTTATTGATGGAGTTTGCGGCTAAGGCGTCTCGTTATTTCCCAGATTTAGAGATTATCGAGTTGCACCATGATAAGAAAAAAGATGCCCCTAGTGGGACTGCACTAAAAACAGCAGAAGTAATCTCAGCAGTGCGTTCATCTAAAGAGCAAGGTGCTTCTGATGAAGAAGAAATTCTAGCTGGCTCAAGAGGTGCAGCTTTTGATGGTTTTCGGATTCATAGTGTCCGCCTGCCTGGACTTGTAGCTCACCAAGAAGTTATCTTTGGCGGTGAGGGTGAGGGCTTGACCTTGCGTCATGACTCTTATGATCGCTCCTCTTTTATGAAGGGCGTTAATCTAGCTATCAAAAAAGTCATCACCCTAGATAGATTAGCATATGGTTTGGAACAGTTATTATGAAATTAACCCATTTGCCTTCTGAGTTTCAGAAGGCTTTGCCCATATTGGAGAAAATACGTTCAGCTGGTTTTGAAGCGTATTTTGTAGGAGGAAGTGTCCGTGATGTCTTACTTGATCGCCCCATTCACGATGTCGATATAGCAACAAGTGCTTATCCTGAGGAAATCAAGCGTATTTTCAAACGCACGGTAGATGTTGGTATAGAGCATGGTACGGTCTTGGTGCTGGATGATTCGTGTGAGTATGAGATTACGACCTTTAGGACAGAAGATGTCTATGTGGATTATCGTCGTCCTAGTCATGTGACCTTTGTTCGCTCCTTAAATGAAGATTTAAAGCGTAGAGATTTTACGGTTAATGCTTTTGCGCTGAGTCCTGATGGAGATATCATTGACCACTTCAAAGGTCTTGATGATCTTGATGAGCATTTACTGAGAGCTGTTGGTCAGGCAAACGAGCGCTTTAATGAGGATGCTCTTAGGATTTTGCGAGGGTTGCGCTTTTGCGCTAGTCTAGATTTTACTATCGAGCCAACGACTTTTGAGGCCATGTGTGAGTACGCTCATCTCTTATCTAAGATATCGGTAGAGCGCTCTTTTATTGAACTGGACAAGCTTTTATTAGCACCTTATTGGAAAAAAGGTTTGAGCGCTTTACTAGATTGTAAGGCTTATGAGTATTTGCCTTTTTTACAAGGTCAGCTACCTTTATTAGAGCGTATGTGTCATGTCGTAAGAGAAGCTAGCTTTAAGCAGTCAGAGGAAGCTTGGGCTTGTCTCTTGTATTTTCTTGACTGTGATAAGCCTAAATCTTTTTTGAAGGCTTGGAAGACATCTAGCCAGTTTCAACGAGATGTGACAGCTATTTTAGAGATCTATCAAAAGCGCTTAGAAGGTGAGGTCGATAAACCTCTTGTCTATCATTATGGCAAAGAGTTGACCTTGTTAGCTGAGCATTTGCGTTTTATAACAGGTTTAGATGTTGATTTAGAGCGTATTGAGTCAGTTTATAAGGATTTAGCCATTTATGATAAGCATGAGATTGTCGTCAATGGTGCTGATTTGATGGAGGAGCTAGGTCTAAGACCAGGTCCAGATTTGGGCAAAGTGTTAGCCTTGATTGAGCAGGCTATTGTGACAGGAGTGTTAGCCAATGAAAAAGAAGCCATTATGGGTTTTGTAAGGAGTCAAATCAATGAGTGATTTTTTAGTGGATTCACTGAGTAAGTCTGTCGGTGATAAGACAGTGTTTAAAGATATTTCCTTTATTATCCATGATTTAGATAGGATTGGGATTATTGGTGTCAACGGTACAGGCAAGACAACCCTTCTTGATGTGATTGCAGGTAAATTAGGCTTTGATGGAGATGTATCTCCTTTTTCTTGTCCGAATGATTATAAGATAGCTTATCTGACACAAGAGCCTGACTTTGAGGAGCACAAGACGGTGCTTGAGGCTGTGTTGAGTTCGGATTTACGTGAGATGCAGTTGATTAAGGCGTATGAAGAGTTGTTGTTGTCTTATGATGAGTCTAAGCAAGATCAACTAGAGCGTGTCATGGCTGAGATGGATAGTTTAGATGCTTGGGCGATTGAAAGTGAGGTCAAGACCGTTTTGACTAAGCTTGGCATCACACAGCTAGATCAGGAGTTAGCCGCCTTGTCTGGTGGTTTGAGACGTCGCGTCCAGCTAGCGCAAGTCCTTCTCAATGATGTCGATTTACTGCTTCTTGATGAGCCTACGAACCACCTAGATATTGAGACGATTGCTTGGCTGACACATTATTTGACTAATAGTAAAAAGACGGTGCTTTTTATCACCCATGATCGCTATTTTTTGGATAATGTTGCCAGTCGTATTTTTGAGTTGGACAATGCCCAACTTCGTGAATATCAAGGGAATTATCAAGATTACGTTCGTCTAAGAGCAGAGCAAGATGAAAGAGATGCGGCTAGTCTGCACAAGAAAAAACAACTCTACAAGCAAGAGTTAGCTTGGATGAGAAGACAACCTCAAGCCAGAGCGACCAAGCAGCAAGCTCGTATCAATCGTTTTCATGATTTAAAGGATAATCTAGCATCAAAGAGTGATAATACAACGCTTAATATGTCCTTTGAGACCAGTCGTATTGGTAAAAAGGTTATTTCGTTTGAAGATGTGGATTTTGCTTATGGAGATAAACCTATCCTATCTGATTTTAATCTTTTGATTCAAAATAAAGACCGTATCGGTATTGTCGGTGATAATGGCGTCGGCAAGTCAACTTTACTGAATCTTATTGCTGGTCATGAAAAGGCAAGCAAGGGAGAGATTTCGATTGGCGAGACGGTTCGCATAGGATATTTTTCACAGCAAATCAAAGATATGGATATGTCTAAGCGTGTCATCACTTATCTACAAGAAGTTGCTGATGAAGTCAAAACACAGGTTGGTACAACAAGTGTGACAGAGCTGTTGGAGCAATTTTTATTTCCGCGCTCCAGTCATGGGACCTTGATTTCTAAGTTGTCAGGTGGTGAGAAAAAGCGTCTTTATCTTTTAAAAATTCTCATCGAAAAGCCCAATGTGCTCTTACTAGATGAGCCGACTAATGATTTAGACATTGCCACATTGACAGTGTTGGAGCAGTTTTTACAGGATTTTTCTGGCCCAGTCATTACGGTTAGTCATGACCGTTATTTTTTGGATAAGGTAGCTAGTAAGATATTAGCTTTTGAAAATGGCAGGATTGAGAGCTTTTATGGTAATTACACAGATTATTTGGATGAAAAAGCCTTTAAGGAAAATCCGCCTCTTAAAGCTCAAACGGCCAAGGAAAAGCCTCAAGCTAAAAGTACCAAAGCCTCTCAAAAGAGGATGTCTTACCTAGAGAAAAAAGAGTGGGCGACTATTGAGGAGCGGATTATGGAAATAGAGGATGCTATTAAAGCTATTGAAGCAGGAATGGCGACTTGTGGAAGTGATTTTACACGCTTGTCTGACTTGCAAAAAGAAGTCGATAGCTACAATGCTCAGCTTGATGAAGCTTATGAGCGTTATGAGTATTTAAGTCAATTGGAAAGTTAAGAAAGGAGAGCATATGGGTTATATTTGGTCTTATATCAAACATTATCCCAAGTGGTTAGTTTTAAATGTTGTAGGAGCCTTATTTTTTGTTTTGGTTCACTTAGGGATGCCAACAGCCTTGGCTAAAATGATTGACCAAGGTATTACAAAAGGAGATACTCAAGCGATTTATTATTGGGCGGGTGTCATGGCTATTATTTTAGTCCTAGGTGTGATTGGACGTATTACGCTTAGTTATGCTTCTAGTCAATTGACATCGACCATGATTCGTGACATGAGAAATGATATGTATCGTAAATTACAAGAATATTCTCATCACGAGTACGAGCAAATCGGTGTTCCTTCTCTTGTGACGCGGATGACTAGTGACGCTTTTGTCCTAATGCAATTTACCGAGCAGGTCTTGCGTATGGGAGTAGTGACGCCCTTGATGATTATCTTTAGTGTCTTGATGATTTTAGTGACTAGCCCGTCATTAGCTTGGATTGTGGCAGTAGCTGTCCCACTTCTTGCTTGGGTAGTTGGCTATGTAGCTATCAAGACCAAGCCCTTGTCTGAAAAGCAGCAAACCTTACTGGATAAGATCAACCAGTATGTGCGTGAAAATCTAACAGGGTTACGTGTGATTCGCGCTTTTGCGCGTGAAGAGTTCCAAGAAGAACGCTTTGATAAAGCCAATGTCAGCTATACAGGTGTTTCCAATCGTTTGTTTAAATTAACAGGATTGACAGAGCCACTCTTTGTGCAAATTATTGTAGCTATGATTATTGCGATCGTCTGGTTTGCCTTAGCTCCTCTTGAGCGTAGTCAATTGCAAATCGGGGATTTGGTAGCCTTTATTGAATATAGTTTTCATGCGCTATTTTCCTTTTTATTGTTTTCCAATCTGTTTACTATGTATCCACGTATGGCAGTCTCAAGTAGCCGTATCAAAGAAGTGATGGACATGCCTATCTCAATCAATCCCAATGAAGATGGGGTTGTTGAGACAGAAAAACATGGCTATCTTGAGTTTGATAATGTCACATTTGCTTATCCAGGTGAGACGGAAAACCCTGTTTTACACAATATCAGCTTTAAGGCCTCTCCAGGGGAGACCATCGCCTTTATCGGCTCAACAGGATCTGGAAAATCATCCTTGGTCAACCTAATCCCACGTTTTTATGATGTGACTTTAGGTAAAATCAAGGTTGATGGTGTGGATGTTCGTGACTATAATCTCAAGGCACTTCGAGACAAGATTGGTTTTATTCCACAAAAAGCACTTTTGTTTACAGGGACTATTGGAGACAACCTCAAATACGGAAAAGAAGATGCGACCATTGATGAATTGCGTCAGGCTGCGGACATTGCACAAGCTAAGGAATTTATCGAAAGCCGTGAGGATGCCTTTGATACACACCTAGCAGAAGGTGGAAGCAACCTCTCAGGTGGGCAAAAACAACGTTTGTCTATTGCACGTGCTGTTGTTAAAAAGCCAGATATCTATATCTTTGATGATTCTTTCTCAGCGCTAGACTATAAGACAGATGCTATTTTACGCCGTCGTCTTAAAGAGGTCACTGGTGATAGTACAGTGCTTATCGTTGCGCAACGTGTCGGTACTATTATGGGTGCGGATCAGATTATCGTCTTAGATGAAGGTGAAATTGTCGGACGTGGTACACATGAAGAATTGATGGCGTCCAACAGCATTTATCGTGAAATTGCTAATTCCCAACTAAATCAATCTAGTATCAATGAGTAGGAGGAGACTATGAAAGAAAAACATGTATTTTTTCGCTTGTGGGACTACCTCAAGCAGTATAAAGGGGAGCTTATTTTAGCGATTTTCCTAAAAGTGTTGAGTGTTGTCGCTAGCGTTTTAGAGCCTTTTGTTTTGGGGCTAGCGATTACAGAGCTTACCAATAATCTTGTCGATATGGCAAAAGGAGTGGCGGGTGCTCACATCAATATGCCTGTTATAGGGATGATTTTGATTGTTTATTTTGCACGTGGTCTGGTCTATGAGATAGGCTCTTATGGGTCTAACTACTTTATGACTAATGTCGTTCAAAATAGTGTTCGTGACTTGCGTCGTGACCTCAGTCATAAAATTAACAGCATTCCTATTTCTTATTTTGATAAACACCAGTTTGGTGATATGTTAGGGCGTTTTACTAGCGATGTCGAGACAGTCTCTAATGCCCTTCAGCAAAGTTTTTTGAAAATGGTTGAGGCTATTTTAAGTATTGTACTGGTACTCTTTATGGTCTTTTATCTCAATGCGCAGCTAGCTTTAATTTTGGTGATCTGTGTGCCTGTGACGTATCTAGCATCTCAGTACATTCTCAAAAAATCACAGCCTTATTTCAAACGCCAAGCCAATCTAGTCGGTGATTTAAATGGCTTTGTTCAGGAAAAATTGACAGGTTTTAATGTCATTAAACTCTACGGACGTGAAGAAAATTCGACACAAGATTTTCAAGCCATTACAGAAGAGCTTCGACATGTCGGCTTTAAAGCCAGCTTTATCTCAGGGATGATGATGCCTGTGTTAAATGCTATCAGTGATTTTGCTTATTTGATTGTCTCTTTCTTTGGAGCCCTTCAAGTCTTAGCTGGTAGATTAACGATTGGTAATATGCAGGCTTTTGTTCAGTATGTCTGGCAAATCAGCCAGCCTGTCCAAACCATTACCCAGCTGGCTAGTGTTATCCAGAGTGCTAAATCATCGCTTGATCGTATCTTTGAAGTCTTAGATGAAGAGGCTGAAGTTGATACTGTGACAACACATCTAGAAGAAAATCTTAGTGGCCGTGTGAGCTTTAATCATGTGGATTTTGCTTATGTTGAGGATAAGCCACTTATTCGTGATTTTAATCTTGAGGTAAAACCAGGAGAGATGGTAGCTATTGTGGGACCTACTGGTGCTGGAAAAACCACTCTTATCAACCTTTTGATGCGATTTTATGATGTGACTAATGGCTCTATCAGCGTTGATGGGCATGACATTAGACAATTATCTAGACAAGAATACCGCAAGCAGTTCGGGATGGTCTTGCAAGATGCTTGGCTTTATGAGGATACTATCAAGGAAAACCTACGCTTTGGTAATCTTGAAGCGACGGACAATGAAATCGTTGAAGCTGCTCTAGCGGCTAATGTTGACCACTTTATTAGGACGCTACCTGGTGGCTACAATATGGAAATGAACCAAGAGTCAAGCAATATTTCTCTAGGGCAAAAACAACTTTTGACCATTGCTAGAGCTTTGTTAGCAGACCCTAAAATTCTTATCTTGGATGAGGCAACGTCTTCTGTTGATACGCGTTTAGAATTGTTGATTCAAAAAGCCATGAAAAAATTGATGGAAGGACGCACCAGCTTTGTCATTGCGCACCGTCTATCAACGATTCAAGAAGCAGACAAGATCCTCGTCTTAAAAGATGGACAGATTATCGAGCAAGGCAATCATCAAAGTCTCTTAGCGGATAAAGGGTTTTATTACGATTTATATAATAGCCAGTTTGCTGATCAAGAAGCATAATGTTACAAAAAAGATTGAAGGAACACTTCAATCTTTTTCTTTTTTTGAGAGATTAAAAAAACACCTCAGACTTAAAAACTTGTCTAAGATGTTGTTAATGTCGCGCTTTAATAAGAGCAATGATACCAAGACGTAAGCCAAAACTAGCCACAAGGGCAAGAGTAAATGCCCAAAATGGTGTCAGACTAAAAGTTAGGAGTAAAAAAGCTATAAAAACAGTACTGATAGCAAAGCCAGATAGCTGAGCAAAAAAAATCAAGTCTTTATACTTATTTAAATTGGTATCAATAGCGTGAAAGGCTTTTGATTTTGGGTTAGCATGTAGCTGTGTGACCTGTTGGTCCTCTAGCTCTTGTTCATGCTTTATAGGTACTGGCATAGCTCTCTCCTTTAAAGTTTCCTAATTATTCTACCATAAAGAGTAGTGTTTGTCACTGTTTTTGGCAATTATTTTTAAAAAGTACTTAAAATCAGTCTCAAGACTGAGAGAAAAAGTCTCTAGGATTTTAAGGAGATGATAGGCATTTGTTGTGTTTTATGATAAAATAAGTCTGTTATGGAAAAAATTATTATTACTGCAACTGCGGAATCTATTGCACAAGTCAAGGAACTTCTTGCTGTGGGTGTTGACCGTATTTATGTTGGTGAGGAAAATTATGGCTTACGCCTCCCACATAATTTTACCTATGACGAGCTAGCTGAGATTGCTAAGCTGGTTCATGAAGCAGGAAAAGAGTTGACCGTCGCTTGCAACGCCTTAATGCATCAGGATATGATGGATAATATCAAGCCGTTTTTGGAGCTGATGAAGTCTATCCATGTTGATTATTTGGTGGTTGGTGATGCTGGCGTCTTTTATGTCAATAAGCGTGATGGGTATGATTTTAAGCTGATTTATGATACATCAGTTTTTGTGACATCAAGCCGTCAGGTTAATTTTTGGGGTCAACACGGAGCAGTCGAGACTGTCTTGGCGCGTGAAATTCCGTCTGAAGAACTATTTGAAATGGCTGAAAATCTCGAGTTTCCAGCTGAAGTATTGGTATATGGCGCTTCGGTCATTCATCATTCTAAACGTCCTTTATTGCAAAATTATTATAATTTCACGCATATTGATGATGAAAAAACACGTGAGCGTGGTTTGTTTTTAGCTGAACCAAGCGATGAAACTACCCATTATTCCATCTATGAGGATAAGCATGGGACACACATTTTCATCAATAACGATGTTAATATGATGACTAAACTCAACGAGTTGGTAGCTCATGGCTACACGCATTGGAAATTGGATGGGATTTATTGCCCTGGGCATAACTTTGTTGATATTGCCAAGCAATTTGTAAAAGCCGCTCGTCTAATCGAGCAAGGGACATTTAGTCAAGAAGAAGCCTTTTTGCTAGATGAGACTGTTCGTAGTCTCCATCCAAAAGGGCGCGGTTTGGATACAGGATTTTATGATTTTGATCCTGAAACAGTCAAGTAAGCTAGTATGAGAGAGTTTCTAATTTCAGGGCATACTGGCTAAGGACATCACTTACTATACATTGACAATCTTGAAAATTGGAGAATATTATGGTAAAAACACTAAAACGCCCAGAGGTTTTAGCACCTGCTGGAACATTGGAAAAATTAAAAGTCGCCATTGATTATGGGGCAGACGCTGTATTTGTCGGTGGACAAGCCTACGGATTACGTAGTCGCGCAGGAAACTTTAGTATGGATGAGATGCGTGAGGGGATTGCTTACGCTCATGCACGTGGGGCTAAGGTTTATGTCGCTGCCAATATGGTAACGCACGAGGGTAATGAACGCGGTGCAGGCGCTTGGTTTCGTGAATTGCGTGATATGGGATTGGACGCAGTTATCGTCTCTGACCCAGCTCTTATCGTGATTTGTGCGACAGAGGCGCCAGGGCTTGAGATTCATCTCTCAACACAAGCCTCATCAACCAATTATGAAACCTTTGAGTTTTGGAAAGAGCTAGGCTTGACTCGAGTTGTTTTAGCTCGTGAGGTGACTATGTCTGAGTTAGCTGCTATTCGAAAACGGACAGATGTCGAGATTGAGGCCTTTGTGCATGGCGCTATGTGTATCTCTTATTCAGGGCGATGTGTATTGTCTAATCATATGAGTCATCGTGATGCCAATCGTGGTGGTTGCTCTCAGTCATGCCGCTGGAAATATAACCTCTATGACATGCCTTTTGGGGATGAACGACGCTCGCTAAAAGGGGAAATCCCAGAAGAGTTCTCCATGTCAGCCGTTGACATGTGTATGATTGAGCATATTCCTGATATGATTGAAAATGGTGTTGATAGTCTCAAGATTGAAGGACGTATGAAGTCTATCCATTATGTTTCTACGGTTACTAACTGCTATAAAGCAGCGGTGGATGCGTATATGGAAAGCCCTGAAGCGTTTGAAGCCATCAAAGATGATCTGATTGATGAATTGTGGAAAGTTGCACAGCGTGAACTGGCCACAGGCTTTTATTACCACACACCAAGTGAAGAAGAGCAGTTGTTTGGAGCACGTCGCAAAATTCCACAGTACAAATTTGTCGGTGAGGTTGTCTCCTTTAATCCAGACAACATGACAGCTACCATTCGCCAGCGTAATGTCATTATGGAAGGGGATGCTGTCGAGTTTTACGGACCAGGCTTTCGTCACTTTGAGTGCCATATCACTGATCTACATGATGCCCAAGGGCAAAAGATTGAGCGTGCTGCCAATCCTATGGAGTTGTTAACCATTACAGTACCACAAAGCGTTCAAGCAGGTGATATGATTCGAGCCTGTAAGGAAGGTTTGGTCAATCTTTATCATAAAGACGGTACCAGCCAGACAATGAGAGCTTAGTTGCTTCTCCCAAAGGAAAGATTATGACTTTATTTTATCTATTTTTAGCAATTTTAGCTATTTTTACGCTCATCAAAATACTGCTGTTGGTATTTTATATGAAGTCCATTAAGCCAAAGACAGATGAGCATGGCAATCTGGTGACGCCAAGACCTAAAAAAGACTTATCTGATGAAGATAAAAGAGATCAAGAAGAAGATTATGACAGCGATTGGTGAGTCATCAAAAAAAGGAACCCTAGGGTTCCTTTTTAAGTGCGATGAAAAAAACGTTTTGGGATTTGTTGGGCAATACTGATCGCTAAGGCAATCATAAAGGCTGTGATAAAGCAGGAACGTAGATGCTCAGCAGCTAGTTTTTCTGATCCTGTCAATAAAAAATAAACAGCTCGATAAAGGCTTAATCCAGGGATGAGAGGAACCATGCTAGTCGCTAGAAAAATCGTGATAGGGCATTTACGCCTAGCAGCCAAAAAGCGTGATAAAATAGCAATAAGTAGGCAAGGTAGAAATACAGCTAGACCATCAATATGAAAGCTATAATCTAATATCAAATAGAAAAACCAACTGAGGCTACCTAAAATCCCTAAATTTTTGTAATAAAAACGAGGTACACGGTAGAGAACAGCAAAAGCGACTGTACCAAGTCCAGCCATGAGAGTTCTCAAAAAGAGCATAAGAGGCTCAGCAGTAGCATCTGGGAAATATTGAGTGAGCGTACTGGCAAAAGGGAGGACACTTGTCATGATAACGACTCCTGCTGAAATAGAGCTGCAAATCAACAGTGAGGACATTAGCAGGGACACACCAGTGGTAAAATTGTTTTGAGATAACTCACGAACAGCATTGGTGAAGATAGCTCCAGGTACTAACATCATTAGAGCGCCTAAGAGGATTAGGCTACGATGCTCACCAAGACCAAGGAGATGAAGCATATTGACCGAAAGAGTAGCAGCTGAGCTACCGATAATCGTTAATAAAAAACCTGTATGGATAAAAGGTTTTAATAATCTAAGGACAAGACCTAAAAATAAACCAGTTAGAGCAGCTGCTAGAGCATCAGATAGAGAGCTGCCAAGCGCTAGAGAAAAGCTTCCCGCTCCTATAAAATAGGTCAATAAATGCGCAGGAAAAGAAGGTTGTGTCATGCGGTCTATTTGATCGAGACGCTCAGAGACGTCAGCCAAAACAATATGCTCTTTTTGGACAAGTTGACGTGAGAGTGTATTGACTGCCTCAAGCTTACCAAGATTGGTCTGTTGGTCATAGACGGTTAGGATAAGTGCTTCTTGTTGACCATTAGGGTTGGTAGCTGACGCCATGATACCGTTGCTGATGACATAAGCTTCAAATTGTTTGAGTTGAAGAGAGCGTGCAAGATAGCCCATGGTTTGTTCGACACGATAAATTTCAGAGCCACTCTCAAGCAAGATTCTTCCTGCCTTGAGAACGACTTGAAGAGCGTTTTCATGAGTAAGAGGATAAGTCATAAGTACCACTTTCTAATGATAAAGCGTATAAAAACTGGACATTGTCCAGTTTTTAGTTAATCAATATAGTGCAGTTTACCTCTGAAATCATCAAGGGTGCCATAGCCTTTTTCTTGCATAATCTCTTGAAGTTCTTGAGTAATGCGAGAAAAGACCTCAACACCTTCTTTTTGGAGGATAGTCCCTAGCTGAACCATGCTAGCACCGCAAAGGATATGCTCAAAAGCATCGCGTCCGCTCTTAACACCACCTGTTCCGATAATTTGGATGGATGGCTTGAGGCGTTGGTAAAAGGCATGAACGTTAGCTAGGGCTGTTGGTTTGATATAATCACCACCAAGACCACCAAAACCTTGTTTTGGCTTGATAACAACAGACTCATCATCAATCACAAGACCATTTCCGATAGAGTTGATGCAGTTGACAAAGCTTAGTGGATAGCGGTTAAAGATTTCTGCTGCTTGGTCAAAGTGCACGATGTCAAAGTAAGGGGGGAGTTTAATACCAAGAGGTTTTGTATAATAGCTAAAGACTTCCTTTAAGATGGCATCAGTTGTCTCAAAATCATAAGCAATTTGAGGTTTCCCAGGGACATTTGGACAAGATAAATTGAGCTCGACCAGTCCTTGGTAAGCGCTAGCTTCTACTTGTTTGAGGAGTTTGTGTGTCTCATCGGGTGACATACCGACAAGAGAGAGGATGTGATGTTTGCTATTAGGCTTGTCTTGTAGCTCAATGACATAGTCTAAATAGTAATCAAGCCCTTGGTTGGGTAAGCCCATGGAATTGATAGAACCTAAGTCTGTATTGACATAGCGAGGCTCAGGATTTCCCTCTCTGGCTGAGAGGGTTCCTGTTTTTGTGATGAAAGAGCCTGCTTTTGATTGTTCGACAAGCTCTAACTCTTCACGTGTCATACAATAGACACCAGCAGCATTCATCAAGCAGTTGTCAAAATGAAAATCTCCAATATGTGTTGCAGTAGAAACCATAACATCCTCCAAAAAAGTTTTGTTTTATTCTATCATGTTCGCCCTAAAAGAGCAAGAAGAGACCCTTTCTTTTGAGGATTAGAAAATAAGGATGCGCTTTAAATTTATTGTAAAAAGCGCTTGCAAAAAATAATTTCTCGTAATAGCTAGATTTTTCACATGATTTTGTGTAAAATAAGAAAGTAAGTATAAAGGCGACTAGCCTAAATAAAAGGAGACATATCTAATGGTAAAATTAGTATTTGCACGCCATGGTGAATCTGAATGGAACAAAGCTAACCTTTTCACTGGTTGGGCTGATGTTGATCTTTCAGAAAAAGGAACACAACAAGCAATTGATGCAGGTCAATTGATTAAAGAAGCGGGTATCGAATTTGACCAAGCTTATACATCTGTTTTGAAACGTGCTATCAAGACAACTAACCTTGCTCTTGAAGCGTCTGATCAACTTTGGGTGCCAGTTGAAAAATCATGGCGTCTAAATGAGCGTCACTATGGCGGTCTTACAGGTCAAAACAAAGCAGAAGCTGCTGCTAAATGGGGTGATGAGCAAGTCCACATCTGGCGCCGTTCATACGATGTTTTGCCACCAGCTATGCCACGTGATGATGAGTATTCTGCTCATACAGATCGTCGTTATGCTTCATTAGACGATTCTGTTATCCCAGATGCTGAAAACTTGAAAGTAACGCTTGAGCGTGCGCTTCCATTCTGGGAAGATAAGATTGCTCCTGCGCTTAAAGATGGTAAAAATATCTTTGTAGGTGCTCACGGTAACTCTATTCGTGCCCTTGTTAAACACATCAAAGGCTTGTCAGATGACGAAATCATGGATGTTGAAATTCCAAACTTCCCACCATTGGTATTTGAATTTGATGAAAACTTGAATGTTGTAGATGAGTACTACCTTGGTAAATAAGAAATCTTAATCATTCATTCACAAAAAGGCTCTAATCTTATTGATTAGGGCTTTTTATGATTCAAAAAACACCTAGTAGCCATGTAGCTATCTAGGTGTTTGGGTTACGGTGTGTCTTCAGAAGAACTTGAGCTACTTGAGGACTCACTAGAGCTTGTCAAGGTCTCACTAAGCTTGAGATAGCTTGGTGCTTGATAGAGATCAACAGTTGTTTTATTGCCATTTTTACTGTAGAGGCTGGTTGAGTCACTACCTCGTTTCTTCTCAATACTCTTAAGTTGTTTCATAGCGTTGGCATAGTCGATAGTAGTAATATCGACTGTTTTTAGACCATTGTCTGTATCAAAACGTAGTAAGTCTCCTGTCTGAATCTCATCACTAACTTTGAGTTGCTGGCTAGCAGCTTCACGGATCGCTTTGACTTTTTCTTCGGTACTAGTATCTGGGTTGGTAATTTCCAGTCCATTAGCCGTGTAGAAGAGTTGTCCGCCGTAGCTAGTGTATTCGGGAGTGATAAAGTAGTTAGAGGTTCTCAGTGCCACAATTTGACTATTTTCAGGTGAGAGGAGGTCTTGACCGACCATAGAATATTTAGAAGTATCAATGCCTAGGAGATGTAGTAAGGTCGGAAGTCCATCTACTTCACCACCGTAGGTCTGGCTGATAAAGCCTCCTGTATAGCCTGGAATGTGAACCATATAAGGCACACGTTGGAGCATGGCATTGTCGTAGTCTGTCCAAGTCTCTGAATTTTTACCAAGTAAAGGCGCTAGGCTAGTGTTGCGTGAATTAGAGATACCGTAGTGATCTCCGTAAAGCACAATGACTGAATTGTCATAAAGTCCTGAAGCTTTGAGGTAATCAAAGAAGGATTTTAGCGCTGAGTCAAGATAATTAGCTGTTGCAAAGTAGCCGTTGATTGTCTCATCGTTGGTCTTGGCTAAAGGAAACCCTTGTTCGTTTGAATCCCCTTCAAGACTGGTATAAGGGAAGTGATTGCTGACAGTGATAAACTTAGCATAAAAAGGTTGTTGCATATGCTCAAGATACTTGATCGAATCTTTAAACATATATTTGTCATTAAGCCCATATTGGAAGGAATTTTGCTCTGTTAATTTTGATAGATAACTTGAGTCAAAGAAGTAGTTGTAGCCCCACTGTTTATAGGCGTTATTACGATTCCAAAATGTCCCTACATTACCGTGGAAAACAGCGCTAGTATAGCCACCGTTTTGAGCGAGAATATTGGGAGCTGCAAACTGGGTATTTTCGCCACCATAATTAACCATGAAAGAACCACTGCTAAGTCCAAATAAAGACGTCTCCATAAGCGTCTCCGCATCAGATGTCTTTCCTGCCTTTACCTGATGGAAGAAATTCGCAAACGACAAGGTTTCGTTGGAGTGATAAAGTGAGTTGATAAATGGGGTGACTTCATACTCTGTGTCATCAACCTTGAGTTTGTAATCAATCAAGAATTGTTGGAAACTCTCCAAATGAATCACGATGACATTGCGCCCTTTAGCGATACCGTAGTAGGTGGGATTAGGAGCAGCGTAGTGTGAGGCGATATACTCCTTGGCTTGTGTGAGCTCCTCAGCAGTCGATTGGCTTCGCTCTTTTTGGGCTTGGTAAGTCTGATTACCGCTATAAGCTGTAAACGCAGGTATCCCTAAGGCACGCACCACATAAATATTTGAAAAACCGCGTGTCAATAATTCTGGACGGTCAATCTCAGCGAGAAAGAGATTGACGGAAAAGAGCATACCAGAAAGTGCAGTCACCGCAAAGCTCGCACGTTTATTGAAGGGGCGTTTGTCACTATGGATGCGTTTGGTAGCAAATAGCGTGATTAAGATGATATAGTCAAGGATATAGATAATATCAGTGACCCGCATCAAATTCAAAGCAGAATCCCCAAGCCCTGTTGATGTTTTAGAACTTGCTAGCATAGCATTGACTGTCAAAAAATCGGAAAATTCACGATAGTAAATGGCATTGGCAATCAAGAGAAGATTCAAAATGGTATAGAGAATCCATGCTACTGTGTAAAAAGTACGCGTGCGCTTGATATAAAGCGACAACCCTAGAAAGAGCAGAGCTATTGGGATGGGATTAAAGAGCGTTAGAAAGACTTGATAAGCATTTTCAAGTCCTAAGCTGAAATCCGTGTGATAAGCCCAAGTTGTTTTTAGCCAGTAACAAAACACCAAGGTCAAAACAAAGCCTAGACGTGTGTTTAAGATACTGAATACCGTATTTTTTATTGTTTTCAAGATGGGAACATCCTCATGTATCATTTTTCCTAAAGTTAAAATCTCAGTCTTGATTATATCATATTTTTCTAAAAGTTATGGCTAGAAATTGTAAATTATCAGGAAAACGTTTGCGCTTTATGCTTTAAAATACCTCATTTTTTCTTTTTGACAAGTTTTAGTTTAGACGAAAGGCTATATAAAGGTGGGGACAAACTTAGGCTATCAAGATTCTAAAACTTTTGATATAATAAGACTATGAATAAACTAGTTGTGGATAAGCGGGTCGAAGAAAAGCTGGCTCGCGGCATCAAGCTTTTGGATAAAGATGATATTAAGGACTCGAGTGAAGACGAGCTTTTATCAGTATATGCCAAATCTGGAAAACACTTAGGGACGGCTTATTTGTCCTATCAAAATAAGGGAAGAGGTTGGTATCTAGGTCCTGGTCATGTGACCTTAGATAAGTCTTATTTTGTTGCCATTTTTCAAAAAGCCCGCCAAAAACGTAGCGCCTATGAGCATGATAGTAGTACTAGCGCTTATCGCTTGTTTAATCAAGACGGTGATGACTTTGGTGGTCTCAGTATAGACCGCTATAATGATTATGCACTTTTTTCGTGGTATAATAGTTTTGTCTATGCTAAGCGAGATGTGATTATCAGGGCTTTTCAGGAGGTCTATCCTGATATAGTCGGAGCTTATGAGAAGATTCGATTTAAAGGATTGGACTATGAAAGTGCGCATGTGTATGGACAAGAGGCAAGAGAGTCCTTTTTGATCCGTGAAAATGGTGTCCTTTATGATGTCTTTTTAAATGACGGCTTGATGACCGGCATTTTCTTAGACCAACATGAGGTTAGGGCTAGTTTGGTGGATGGGCTAGCAGCTAATAAACGCCTTCTCAATATGTTTTCTTATACGGCAGCTTTTTCCGTCGCTGCAGCTATGGGAGGTGCTAAAGAGACGACTTCAGTTGATTTAGCCAAGCGTAGTCGTCATTTATCCCAAGCGCATTTTCAAGCAAATGCTATTCCACTTGAAAATCACCATTTTATCGTCATGGATGTGTTTGATTATTTTAAATACGCCAAGAAAAAAGATTTAGTGTTTGATATTATTGTCCTTGACCCACCTAGTTTTGCCCGTAATAAAAAGCGCGTATTTTCTGTAGCCAAGGATTATCATAAGTTGATTTCTGATGCCCTAGACTTGCTGTCAGAAGACGGTATGATTATCGCATCAACTAATGCCGCCAATGTAAGTCAAAAGCAATTTCAAAAGCAGTTAGAAAAAGGTTTTGGAGATGTAGAGCATTCTTATGTGGATGTTAAGACGCTTCCTTTTGACTTTGCCGTTAATCAAGCAGATAGTCAAAGTCAATATTTAAAAGTTTTTACAGTAAAGGTTAAAAAATGAAAATAGTAGTATCCGTAATGCCTCGTAGTTTAGAAGAGGCGCAAGCTATAGATATATCGCGATTTGAAGGTGTTGACATTGTGGAGTGGCGAGCTGATTTTTTACCCAAAGACGAGATTGTAACGGTTGCCCCCGCTATTTTTGAAAAATTCGCAGGCCATGAGATTATCTTTACCTTACGCACTAGTAAAGAAGGTGGGCATATCAGCTTAACTGATCAAGAATATGTGCATTTGATTCGTGAGATCAATAGTATCTATCAGCCTGATTATATTGATTTTGAGTATTATTCCCACAAAGATGTCTTTCAAGATATGCTAGATTATCCTAATCTTGTCTTGTCTTACCATAATTTTGATGAAATGCCTGAAAATATCATGGAGATTTTTTCAGAATTGACTGCCCTTGCTCCGCGAGTTGTTAAGATTGCAACGACACCTAAGACCGAGCAAGAGGTGTTAGACTTGATGAACTACACAAGAGGGTTTAAAAGCATCAATAAAGAGCAGGAATTTGCTACGATGTCTATGGGAAAGCGCGGGCGTATCTCACGTTTGGCAGCTGATTTGGTTGGCTCTAGTTGGACTTTTGCAAGTCTTGATCAAGCTAGCGCTCCAGGGCAAGTCTCTCTCAATAACATGAAACTCATTCAGGAGGTCTTAGATGAAGATTGATGGTCACACACGTTTAGCAGCGGTTGTTGCACGTCCTATAAAACATTCTATCTCTCCTTTCATCCATAACGTTGCTTTTGATAAGACAGGAGTTAATGGTGTTTATGTCGCTTGGGATGTGCCTAAAGAGGATGTCAAAGCTAGTCTTGACAACATTAAGCGCTATGATATGTTTGGGGTCAATATCTCTATGCCTTATAAACAAACAGTGATTCCTTATATGGATGAGTTGACTGACTCTGCCCGCCTGATTGGCGCCGTTAACACGGTTATCAATCGTGATGGAAAACTAATAGGGCATAATACAGATGGGATTGGCTTTTTTAGAAGTCTTGAGACCTTTGCTGATTTTGATGTTAAAGACAAGGTCATGACCATCTTAGGCGGTGGCGGTGCAGCAACAGCCATCATTGCTCAAGCAGCCTTAAATGGTGCTAAAAAGATTAGCATTTTCAATCAAAGTCAGTTTTTAGAGCAAACCAAACAACAAGCAAAAGAACTCTCTGAAAAGACAGGGGTAGCTATATCTGTCTATCCTGTCGAAGATAGAGATCTTATCGAAGAGAAGACAGCTGTATCTAATTTACTAGTCAATGCGACTAGTGTCGGTATGGATGGCAAGTCGATGATTATCCGTGAGGGTATGACTTTTCCAGAGCAGTTACTGGTGGCAGACGTGATTTATCAGCCATTTGAGACCCCATTTTTAGCTTATGCCAAATCGAGAGGGCTTAAGACTTTTAATGGGCTTGGTATGCTGTTATTCCAAGCTGCAGAAGCGTATGAAGCTTGGACAGGTAAGGCTATGCCAACAAAAGAGATTTGGCAGGCGCTTGAGGAGACCTACAAGACAAACTAGGGAGGATTATATGAAATTACATGTTGATTTACCACAAAGCCCCTATGATATTGTCATTGAAAAGGGGAGTTTGCCAAAAGCGGGTGACTGGCTTAGAAAGCTATGGCAGCCTCAAAAGCTTGTCATTATTACGGATAATCATGTCGGTAATCTCTATGCTGAAAAAGTCAAGTTGAGCTTAGAGGATGCTGGTTTTGAAGTGGCGGTATTTGACTTTTTAGAAGGTGAAGCGAGTAAGAATCTCACCACTGTCAATAAAGCGTACGAGTTTTTAGCTAAAGCAGGTATGACTAGAAGTGATGGTATTGTTGCTCTTGGTGGCGGTGTTGTTGGTGATTTAGCTGGCTTTGTTGCCTCGACGTATATGAGAGGGATTCATTTTGTCCAGATTCCAACTAGTCTGACAGCACAGGTTGACTCTTCTATTGGAGGTAAGACAGGAGTCAATACAACATTTGCTAAAAATATGGTGGGAACATTTACACAACCTGATGGTGTTCTTATCGATCCTGATACCCTTTTTACCCTTGGAAAACGTGAGTTGATTGAGGGTATGGGTGAGGTGATTAAGTACGGATTGATTGATGACCTTGAACTTTGGGATGAGTTGGAGGCTATGGATGGCTCTCAAGAATCTATTTTAGCTCATGCCGAGAGTATTATTTACCGCTCATGTAATGTCAAGCGAAAAGTTGTTGTTGAGGACGAACTAGATAATGGTGTGCGTCTTTATTTAAATTTTGGGCATACGATTGGTCATGCTATTGAAGCTACAGCAGGTTATGGCAAAATCATGCATGGTGAAGCTGTGGCTATTGGGATGATTCAAATCGCACGAGTGGCAGAGCGTAAAGGGTTGATGCCAGAAGGGATTAGCCGACAGATTTTAGAGATGTGTGCTAAGTTTGGTTTGCCGACAGAGTATGAACCATGGGATAGTGACAGACTCTATCAAGCACTGACCCATGACAAAAAAGCGCGTGGCAAAATGATTAAGACAGTGCTTGTGCCTGAGTTAGGAAGTGCTAGGATACATCAGATTGCTATGGAAGAGATGAGAGAGTATTTGGAGAGATAAGATGAGATATTTAACAGCTGGCGAGTCTCATGGACCACGCTTGACAGCGATTATTGAAGGTGTTCCAGCAGGGCTTTGCCTAAGTGCTGAGGATATAAATGGTGATTTAAAGCGCCGCCAAGGTGGTTATGGTCGTGGCGGTCGTATGAAGATTGAATCTGACAAGGTTGAAATCACCTCAGGTGTCCGTCATGGAAAGACGACGGGTGCTCCTATCACCTTACATGTCATCAATAAAGATCACCAAAAATGGTTGGATATTATGGCGGTAGAAGATATAGAGGATCGCCTTAAATCTAAGCGCAAAATCACGCATCCTCGTCCAGGTCATGCGGATTTGGTTGGGGGGATGAAATATCGTTTTGACGATTTACGTAATTCCCTAGAGCGCTCTTCTGCAAGGGAGACAACTATGCGTGTAGCGGTTGGTGCCATTGCAAAGCGTATTTTAGCTGAGCTGGATATTGAGATTGCCAACCATGTGGTTGTCTTTGGTGGTAAGGAAATAGATGTTCCAGATGGTCTTAGTGTCTCTGAGATTAAGCGTTTGGCGAGTTTATCAGAGGTCTCTATCGTCAACCAAGAGCGTGAAGCAGAGATAAAGGCTTATATCGATCAGATTAAAAAAGAAGGCGACACTATTGGAGGTATCGTTGAGACAGTAGTCGGTGGTGTCCCTGCTGGTCTAGGTTCTTATGTCCAATGGGACAAAAAGCTAGATGGCAAATTAGCGCAGGCTGTGGTGTCTATCAATGCCTTCAAAGGAGTGGAGTTTGGTGTCGGATTTGAGGCTGGTTATCGTAGAGGTAGCCAAGTCATGGACGAGATTTTGTGGAATGAAGAAGACGGCTATACGAGACGCACCAATAATCTTGGTGGTTTTGAAGGCGGTATGACCAATGGACAACCTATTGTTGTTCGTGGCGTGATGAAGCCTATTCCTACACTTTATAAGCCTTTAATGTCTGTGGATATTGAGACACATGAACCTTATAAAGCCACTGTTGAGCGCTCAGATCCTACGGCTCTCCCTGCAGCGGGTGTTGTTATGGAGTCTGTCGTAGCGACTGTCTTAGCTAATGAAGTATTAGAAAAATTCTCATCTGATAATATGGAAGAGTTGAAAGAAGCGCTAGCGAATCATCGTGCTTATATTAAACAGTTTTAAATGAGTGGAGGTTGTATGACGAGTAAGGTCATTTATATTGCAGGTTTGGGCTTGATTGGTGGCTCTCTTGCTTTAGGCATCAAGCGTGACCATCCTGACTATACCATCTTAGGATACAATAGGTCTGAAAAATCGCGTCATATTGCCTTGGAGCGTGGTATCGCCGATGAGGTGACAGATGATTTTGCGGCATTTGCCCCTTTAGCAGATGTGATTATTTTAGCTGTTCCTATCAAACAGACTATTGCTTTTATTAAAGAATTAGCGACTATGGAGCTAAAAAAAGATGTTATCATCACTGATGCAGGATCGACTAAGCTTGAGATTGTTGAAGCTGCAGAGCAGTATTTAAAAGAGCGTCCCGTGCGTTTTATAGGATCTCATCCTATGGCAGGAAGTCATAAGTCAGGTGCCATGGCAGCAGATGTTCATTTGTTTGAAAATGCTTATTATATTTTGACACCGTCACTTTTGACAGATGAGAAAACGATTCAGGAGCTTCAGGATGTCTTGTCAGGCTTAGGTGCTCGCTTTATCACCATAGATGCAGCTGAGCATGATCTTGTGACGAGTCAGATTTCGCATTTTCCTCATATCTTGGCAGCTAGTTTGATGGAGCAGGCAGGTGATTATGCCAAGGCGCATGAGATGACAAATCATTTTGCAGCAGGTGGTTTTAGGGATATGACACGTATCGCTGAGAGTGAGCCAGGTATGTGGACGAGTATTTTACTGACCAATAAAGAAGCTGTGTTAGGGCGGATTGATAACTTCAAGGAGCGTCTGACACATGTGGCACAGATGATTGCCTCAGACGATGCGGATGCCATTTGGCAGTATTTTAATCAGGCTAAAAAAACACGTCAGGAGATGAAAATCCACAAGCGAGCAGGTATTGATAGCTTTTATGATATTTTTGTCAATGTTCCTGACGAAGAAGATGTTATTTTGGATATTTTGGAGTTGCTTCGTGGCACCTCTCTGGTCAATGTCCATATCAATGAAGAAAATCGTGATGACATTCATGGTATTTTGCAAATTTCCTTTAAGAATGCTAAGGATATGCAAAGAGCCAAGAGGGTTATCGAAGAGAAGACCAACTATAAGGTTACTATCAGTTAAAAAGGAGTTATTATGGCTAATATCTATGATATTGCAAACCAACTAGAACGTGAAATTCGTCAATTGCCAGATTATAAGGCAGTTTTAGAGGCTAAGGCAGCTATTGAAACAGATGAGGCTGCTAAGACTTTGTGGCAAGAGTTTACCCAAGCGCAAGCACGCTTACAAGGGATGATGCAGACAGGGCAAATGCCAAGTCAAGAAGAGCAAGAAAGCTTGGGTGCCTTGGTTAAGCGCTTAGAAGAAAATCCACAATTGAAAACCTATCTGGATGCGCAGCAACGCTTGTCTGTTTATATTTCAGATATTGAAAAAATTATTTTTGAACCGCTACAAGACCTTAATTAAACTGAGCCCTTCTCGTGATGAGGAGGGTTTTTAGGGCAACAATCGTAGTAAAAAATTGTTTAATAATGGCTTTTATGTTACAGTATCAGAAAAAGATAGGATAAGGAGTTTGTTATGACAACACAATATGATTATATTGTCATTGGTGGAGGAAGTGCAGGGAGTGGTACAGCTAATCGTGCAGCCATGCATGGTGCCAAAGTGCTTGTGATTGAAGGCAATAAAGTAGGAGGCACGTGCGTGAATGTGGGTTGTGTGCCTAAAAAAATCATGTGGTATGGAGCTCAAGTGTCAGAAGCGATTCATAAATATGCTAGCGGATACGGTTTTCATGCAGATGGGGTCAGCTTTGACTTTAGTGAAATGAAGGCTAATCGTGATGCTTATGTGGCACGTTCACGTCAGTCTTACACGACCAATTTTGAGCGTAATGGGATTGATCGTATTGAAGGTTATGCGAAGTTTGTTGATAATCATAGTGTTGAGGTCAATGGAGAGGTTTACAGTGCGCCACATATCGCCATTGCCACAGGAGGTCATCCTCTTTATCCTGATATTGTCGGTAGTGAGCTGGGAGAGACATCAGATGATTTCTTTGCCTGGGAGAGCTTGCCGAAGTCTGTTTTAGTGGTCGGTGCGGGTTATATCGCAGCAGAATTAGCTGGTGTGCTCAATGAGCTAGGTGTGGAGACCACCTTGGCTTTTCGCAGGGATAGTATTTTACGTGGCTTTGATCATATGCTCTCTGAGCAGTTGATGGCAGAGATGAGAGATTCTGGAATCACCTTGCGTCCTAATAGCATTCCTAAATCTGTGACAAAGACAAGCCATGGGCATTTGGTATTTGAAGCGGCATCTGGAGAGACTATTGAGGCAGAACGCATTATTTGGGCGATTGGTCGTGGAGCCAATACAAAGGCAATTGGGCTTGAAAATACAGATATTAAGCTTACGTCTCGCGGCTATATCGAGACAGATGAGTATGAAAATACGTCTGTATCTGGTGTCTATGCTATTGGGGACGTCAATGGTAAAATTGCCCTCACGCCTGTTGCTATTGCTGCTGGTCGCCGTTTGTCAGAGCGCCTGTTCAATCATCAGGTAGATGAAAAGCTAGATTACACTAATGTCCCTTCTGTGATTTTCACACATCCCGTGATTGGAACGGTAGGCTTATCTGAAGAAGCTGCGATTGCTCGTTATGGAAAAGAGCAGATCAAGGTCTATACGTCAAGCTTTGCTTCTATGTACACAGCTGTGGGCGATAACCGTCAGCTAGTCAAGATGAAGCTTGTGACTTTAGGTGATGAAGAAAAGGTCATTGGTTTACATGGTATTGGCTATGGCGTTGATGAGATGATTCAAGGCTTTGCGGTAGCGATTAAGATGGGAGCTTGCAAGAAAGATTTTGATAACACAGTAGCTATTCATCCGACAGGCTCAGAAGAGTTTGTCACTATGCGTTGATGTGATTAAAAAACACCCGACTCACTAAGTGAACTGTTCCCTGTCAAGTGGACAATGAAATAATAAAAGATTTAAGCAACGGCC